>DATAVE010000142.1:0-26388 GCA_036267875.1 Mycobacteriales bacterium | reverse complement strand
GCCAACCACCTCGAGTCATCCGCGCAGCCTCGCCTCCATGCACGTCGTTGGGCAAGCATCTGGCCGTAGTTCCCGTAGCCTCCAACGTCGGAGGGCTCGCCTAGTGGCCGATGGCGGCGGTCTTGAAAACCGCTATGGGGTGCAAGCTCCATCGTGGGTTCGAATCCCACGCCCTCCGCTGAAGTGGCGTCTGACCTGCGGCTTTGCTGGTCGAGACCCTCCGCACCGCAGACACGGCGGACGCCAGTGCGTCTGGGGATCACGAAAAGATCACATGGCGGCAGAGCGGCACTGCGCGCGGCCGGCATCTGCACTCACAGATCGCAAGCCTCAGAGGAGCGCTGCGGCGCTAGTACGGATCACCCTGCTCGTTGTAACTAGCCGGTCGAATCGCCGCGTGTCGCCCTAACAACGCCGGACCAGCCCACCAGTGATCCGTGAAATCTCGAAGGTCGCCACCGGTTGTCTTAAACCAGCCGCCGCCCGGCGGGTGGACGGTAAGGGTTTGTCGGCGTTGCTTTCCGACGAGATAGTCGACCTCGAGTTGCCAATGAACAAGGTTCGTCTGGGTTGTTGCTTCGACTCGGTACTCCTTTGTCTCGTCGTCGTGCAGGTAGAGGCGATGCGTGTCGAAGTACGGCTCCGTCCCTACGAGCTCGCGCGACCCGTTGAGGCGTCCCTCCCATGCCGTTGGCTCGTCCTGGTCGAGGTCAAACAACAGGAGAGTGGCGGTTTCGTCTCCTTGAGGCGGCGAGCATGCCCAGGTGTCTCGGATCGGCGGTCGCCGCTCCAAGATCTTGGTCCGTACAACGACGACGTGAACCTCGCGGTGCCCGCGGCCACGCAGGAAGAGACGGACGGTGGTCCTCTCGTAGTCAACGGCTCCGAGGTCACGGAGCCAGGCTTCGACGGCCTCTGACGAGACGTACTCGACGCCGGGCGGCACCGGGTATTCCGGGAGCGGCCGATTTAGCGCCAGCTTCCAACGGCCCCGGCTTGGCAGTGCCTCGGCCCACGCCTCAAGCGGATGCTGGTCTTTCCGCTGATTGGAGAGAGCTCCGGCAACTGCCTTCGCGGCGGTGGTGATTGCGCCGAGGAGGCCACCGATTGTGATCATTGCTGGCTCCGAGCCGTCAGTTCTCGTTTGGTCAGACACCCGTCGCGGGGTTGTAAGACCTCAGCGGGTTGTCCGGAGAGGCCATGACGCCGGTACCCCAGTAGGCGTCGTAGCCGGCCACCGATGCCGTCGTACGGAAGGGGGAACCGTCGGCGTCGTAGATCAACGTCGATCGAGCGATGCCCTTGTGTTCCCACGAGAGTCGCAATACCCACTCGACGAACCCATTCGAGATCTCTGCATGAATGAGCAACGGTTCGGTCTCACCGCGCGCGAGGACAAACTCGCCACCCCGGTCGAAGTATGGCGCGCCGCCGAGGCGCGAGATCCCGTATTCAAGTTTTCCTTCCCATGCGTCGGCCTCAGGTTCATCGAGGTCGAAGAGAAGCAACGTGGCCGTCCGCGAGCCGGCTGTCGGGGACTGGACGAAGGCCCGGCGTATCGGTGGGTGGCCTCTGAGGCGAATGGCGACCAGATTGCGCAGCCGGACTTCATCGCGGCTGTTGTTGCGGATCGAGAGCTGATACTCAGTGCGATCGGCGTCCACGGAGCCCCGACGTCGCAGCTCCTCGTAGAGCACCACGGCGCCGAGTTGGCGTTCGAATCCCTTACGCGCCGCGGACCAATCCGCATCATCGAGGTCTCGATTCAACGCCTGATGCCAGGTGTGGGCGGCCTTATGCGCAGGTTCGACACGTATTCGCAGGACCGGACGCGGCAGCTGTTGCCAAGCCCACGTGAATACGCCGACGACGGCGACGACGAGAACGCCGGCGATGACCTCCGGGAGGATCGTCTTCAACTTGGCACCTGAAAGTCGCCCCACTCAGCTGGCGGAAGACCATTCTGTGCGCGAACAGCGTCGGTAACGGCCCGAAATGAGGCCAAACCGTCTACTAGCTCGTTTCGCCACGGTCGCGGGTCGAAGAGTTCCCGGACCATCAGGAGTGCTTCGAGCAAATGCGTGGTTGCGAAGGGCAACTGCGGAAGACCCGGCTCACGAGGACCGCTGAGGAGTACGAGCCTTCCCGATTCCGATTCCGACGGCGGAAGGCAGTATGTGGCCGCAGACTGATGCGTTGGGTGAGACCGCATCGTGGTCGCGTAATACTCAGGAAGTTCGTTGCCGTCGCCGTACGCATCGCAGCGCGCCCTGAACTGCAACAGGTGGTCGGTTGAGGAGTCCAGGCCAAGGGCATCAATCTCGTCCACTACCGCCTGGAGGTCTGTCTGGGAGACGGACGTCCAGCCCGCTTCAGCCACCGCCGTCAGCTGCCGCGCCGTGACTTCGCGATGTCCGCGGCCAATCGCGTCAAGCACCTTGTCCCCCTCAGCGGCGAACCATCTCAAGGCGAGGCAGTGCTCGATCACTGACCGGGACAGCGGCGGCACGATGTCGGCTGCGCCGTGCCGGCCCAGGAGCAGGATTGCGTCCACGCTGCGCTGCACCCGCATGAACCATCCATGCGCGAGGTGCGCGGCTCCGGCATGTGACACCGAGTAGCGGCGATCGCCGTCCGCCATCATTCGGTCGTACAGCGGACGGAGCGACGCGAAGATCGGGGCGTAGCCGTCACTGGCGTCGGCGCTCATGGCGTTGATTGTCTGCGTTTTCGACGCGAGGTGAGTGCGGGCTCAGGAGGTGTCCGCGCGGAGCATCTTTGCGATTCGTTCCGCGGCGTCTTTGGCGACTTCGTCGTAGACCTTGGTGTAGAGGTCGCTGGTGATCGCGATGGTGCTGTGACCGAGGCGGTCGGAGACGACGCGCATCGGTACGCCCCCGGCCAGCGCCAGACTCGCGCTGGTGTGCCTCAAGTCATGAAAGCGAATGACCGGCACGCCGGCCGCGGCCGAGAGCGCCCTGAAGTTTCGGGACACGCCTTCAGGGATCAGCGCAGCGCCATCGCTCCGGGTGAAGACACGCCCGTCGGTGTTAGCCCAGACGGCGGTCTTGCCCGTGCGAGAGGGCTACCGCCGTGCGGGGATCACTGACGGTCGAATCGCGCTCGCGCTGGTTCTTGACGCGGCCGACCTGGTGGCGCGCCCTCAGTTCTGACCAAGTGCCGCGCCCTAGCGCCGGATCGAGTTCTTGCGGGCGTTACCTGCTTTCGCGAGCCAGCACTAAGCCAGCCAGCCAGCCAGACACAGTGGTATCGGCGCTTAGCGCGATAGCCCATGCGTCCGCCCGACGATCTGCGAACGACCGAAATCTGTCCTGTGCGTTGCGACAGGGAGGCGCGGGACATCGCGCCAGATCACACCGCCACATCTCGACAACGCTCTGCCGCCCGCGCAGCGTTGGAAGTCCCGCTATTCGGATGGTGACTCCAAAGAACATTGCAAAGTCACTTGTAATGAGTGTTGATAACTTGCTACGGTACTTGCAATCAGATAGGTGGACCAAGAAACCAGGTTGCAATGAGTATCAGCATCGACGTGGACGCCGACGTATTCGAGTGTCTGAAGGCCGCTGCGGAACCGTTCGTGGACACACCAAACACGGTGCTGCGCCGCCTGCTGGGCCTCGATCATCAAGGCGAGGCTCGCGTACCGGACAGCCGTATCCAGGAGCCCGCAATCGCGCAGTCGGTCGTGGGCCGTCGGCAGGGACGGCAGCGCCGAACGAGTTCACCGAAGCGGACTCGCGCAGCCTCCGGCACTTTGCTTCCGGAGGAGCGTTACGAACGCCCGCTACTCAAGGCGCTAGTCGACGCTGGCGGACAAGCCCCATACCGCGAGATCGTAGATGCGGTCGGCCGAGAGATGAAGGACGAGCTGATGCCCGCGGACTTCGAGAACCTCACGTCGGGTGCGGTTCGCTGGCAGTCCCGGCTGCAGTTCGTTCGCCTACGCCTCATCGAACGCGGCTACCTCATCAAGGATGCCCCTCGCGGGATCTGGGCGGTCACGGATGCTGGTCGTGCCGTGCTCGCGGAGGCGGAAGCCCAATGACCGCGACAACTCTGACGGCAGTTCAGGCCAAGGAACTCTGCCTGAAACTGCTCCAGGCCGATACCGCCACCGAAGTGACAACGATTCTTCAAGGCTGCGGGCTATGGGACGACCTGAGCGCGTGGCGCTTGTTCAGTGACACCGAGATGAACTACTCGAGTATCGGCAACCAGCAAGCCGACGCTGTCGCCGCTCTCATCGAGAAGCTCATAAACGCTGTCGATGCACGTCTCACCAACGCCTGCAGGATCGCGGGCGTCGACCCGGAGGGTGTGGACGCGCCGCAATCGATGCGGTCCGCCGTGGCGCGGTTCTTCGAGGGCAAGCAGCACCCGAAGGACGGCGACGGCAGGATCGCCGACTGGCCGGATTCAAAATCCACCGAGGAAGGCCGCCGGCTGACGATCGCTGCCACCGGAAACATGCCCAACGCAGGGCAGCCGAGCCTGACCGTGGCCGATCAAGGCGAGGGTCAAACCCCCGACGACTTCCCCGCGACCTTCATGTCGCTAAAGAGCAACAACAAACTGCGCATCCCGTTCGTTCAGGGAAAGTTCAACATGGGCGGCACCGGCGCGCTTCGGTTCTGCGAGCTGCAACTTGTCGTCTCCAGGCGCAACCCTGCCTTGATCGGCGCCGGCCACAGTGCCCGCGACGAGCAGTGGGGCTTCACTGTGGTGCGGCGCATGGCGCCAACCGCGGGAGCGAAGAGCTCGGTGTACGCCTACCTCGCACCCGTGGTGCTTCCCGGCGAGCAGCAGCAGGGAGTCCTGTCGTTCGCCGCCGACGAACTTCCTTTGTTCCCCGAGGTGGGCAAGGGTCTTCGGTCCGCCTATCACCGCACCGCACCGTACGGCTCGTTGATCAAGCTGTACGAGTACACCTGGCAAGGCACCAAGTCCAACATCGTGTTCTCCGACGACGGTCTGCTGCGGCGCATCGATGTCGGACTTCCTGAGTTGGCGCTGCCTATCCGTGTTTACGAATGCCGGCCCGGATACAAGGGGCACACGGGAAGTTTCGAGACCAATGCCTTGGGGCTCGTCGCTCGACTCGACCGCGACAAGGCTGACAAGTTGGAAACTGAAGAGCCGATCGGCGGCGTCATCGCGCTCGACGACAGCACGCAGATCAAGTTGCGGGTGTACGTGTTCAGAGACAAGAAGATCGCCCGGCAGTACCGAAGCAGGTCCAGCGGTGTGGTCTTCGGCATCAACGGGCAGATGCACGGCAGTTTCAGTACTGACTTCTTCACCCGCAACAAGGTCAACCTCAGCTACCTCGCGGACTCGGTGCTCGTGTATGCGGACTGCAGTCAGATCGACGGGCAAACCCGCGAGGACCTCTTCATGAACAGCCGGGATCGGCTCAGCGTCAACGCCTTGTCGCGCCAGCTCGAGGCGAAGCTCGAGAGCTTCCTGCATGACAACGCCACGCTACGCACCCTTCAGATGCAGCGTCGCCAGAAGGCGATTCAAGAA
This sequence comes from Mycobacteriales bacterium, assembly GCA_036267875.1. Taxonomy (GTDB): domain Bacteria; phylum Actinomycetota; class Actinomycetes; order JAFAQI01; family JAFAQI01; genus DASZTV01. The sequence continues at coordinate 20,838 of DATAVE010000142.1, read as the reverse complement.
AAGCTCGCGGACGACAAGCCACTCAACGATGTCTTGCAGGACCTGATGAAGAGCAACCCGACTCTCTCGAAGCTCTTCTTGCTGGGGCAGAGTCTTCCTTCGCCGTTCCCTCCGAACGGCGAAGGTCATGGTGGTGGTGGCGCGGGTAGCTCCGGGAGGTTCGTTGGAAAGCGGTACCCCGACTTCTTTCGCTTTAAGGACCGCAAGGACGGCGAGGAACTGCGCCGCACCGCCCAACTCGGCCCGCGCACTCGCGTGACTCTCGAAACCGACGCCGAGGACGCGTACTTCATTCGCGACCACGAACCCGGAGCATGGAACGTACGCCGAAAGGTCGACAGCAAATGGGAAGACGCTGGCGGGTGGACCACTACCGGACCGAAAGCCGGTATCGCGCACCTCGCCTTCGACGCGCTGCCGGAGGGCACCGCCGTCGGTGACACGCTGGAGTACCTGATCGAAGTCACAGATCCGGCTCGCTTCGACGCGTTCGCCATGCCGTTGACCTTGGATGTCGTCGCCGCGAGTAGTGGCGGAGGTGGAGGCGGCAAGTCAAAGAACCACAACACGGGAAAGGGCACGAGCGGAGGTGGTGGCTCCACCCTTACGTTGCCCAACATCACCACCGTGCCGCAGGCCGACTGGGGTTTGCACGACTTCGATGAGTGCAGCGTCCTGAAGGTCGTCCACGTCGGCACGGAGAGCGACGAGTTGGCCCCCGTGTACGACTTCTTCATCAACACCGACAACAAGTACCTCCTGTCCTGTCAGAAGGAGCGCCCGGACAACGCCGAGTTGATCCATAAGCAGTTCATCTATGGGTTTGTGCTGGTCGGCCTTTCGCTGATCCAAGACCATGACAAACAGCCCAGCCCGGACGACGGACCACCGATCGACCAGCAGGTGCTGCACACCAGCAGGGCGCTTGGCGGCGTGCTGATACCGATGCTCCAGGCCGTTGGTGGTCTCGAAGACGAATAGCGCTACGGGCGCAGCCGATGGATCAGCACCACCTCGCGAGCCGTGTGCTGCACGATTTCGGAGCGGCCGCCGGCGCGCGCCCACCAACGACGTCCCGGAACGTCGCGCCACAAACGCCCGTCAGCATCCGTCGCGAGATGGCCGAACGTCACCTCGCTGAATCCCGCTCGGTGCATCGTTGCGAGGTAACGATGCAACTGGTTGTCGACATCGTTGAAGCCGACCATCTGCACGACCCACGTCTGCGCATCGCACAACGCCGCAACATCGCGGAACGCGGCCTCGAGGCGGGCGAAGTAACTTGCCTGAGTCCGGTCACTGCGGGCGGCCATCGTGTAGTGGCCGATTCCGTGGCCGTCGCTCTGTCCGGCGATGAAGTAGGGGAGTGGCGTCTCAAGGCGCCCGCGTACCTTCCAACGGTGATAGTTGACGTAGACGCCTGGGTAAGGCGGAGAGGTAAGCACCAGCCGAGGCGCCGGATGCCGGGCCAACGCGCTGTGGCGAGCGACACCCGGAAGCCCTTGGTCTAGCACCAGGCAGCGCGGAAGACCGACGGCGGACACTCTCTGGTCGGCAGACCGGTACCTGCGAGTCGCTTCGCGAGCTGCCTGGCACGTCGTCGCTGCGTTCTCGACGAGCGCTTGGGCCAGTTCTCCGGCGGATGGAATCTCGCCGCGCATATCCATACCCCACTGCGCTGTGCGGAGCAGGACGCAACGAGCGAAGTCCGTTGCCTTGCCGGTAGGCATAGAGGCCAGGCCAGCGAGCCCGGCGAAGAGCACCTGTCGCTGGGCGGCTAGCGCCGGGTCGCTGAAGTTTCGGAAGTACGGGACCGCCTGCTCATCGGCGGGCCAACTCAGATGACTGCCTGGGTTCGAGGCTGACTGCGCTGCCCACGACGTCACCGCAGCCAGGTCGTCGGCGCTGTACAGCCGCGTCTTCACTCTGCTGACGAAGGTGGCGAGGGCATTTAAATCGGCGCCGTAGCTGAGCCTGCCCGCGACGCGCGCCTCGACGAGGGTCGTCCCGCCGCCGACGAAGGGATCGCTGACGACGTCGCCTGGGTTCGAGAACGCGATGATTGCTGCTCTAGCGAACTCCGGAGCGAAGCGAGCGGGGTAGCGGTAGTACTCATGTGGCGAGGCGGTGCGCCGCGGTCCAATCGACACTGGCGTTCGACTTAGTGCTGCATCTCGCAGCACGTGTAGGTCGCCGATGTCAGGTGCTGCGATCCGAATGATGGGCGTCGTCATCGCCGCGCTCGTAGCAACGCTTCAAGATCGACCTGCCGGAATCGCCAGCCGCGCCCGACCTTCTGCCCCGGAACGTGACCCGAGGCGACCAGCCGGTACAGCGTCTTTACGCTGACCCTCAGATAGTCGGCTGCCTCCCGCGCGGTGAGGACATCGCCAGCCGTTCGAGCCATGGGCGTCCTCCCAAGACGTGCGACCCGCGCAACGTAGCAGGCAGGAGCGACCGAACTGGGGTCTTCCGTCCAGTTCTGTCCTTTCGTGTCTTCTAGTGTCTCGTGCCCGCGAGAGCCAACGGAGCGCAGCAGCGCCGGCGCACCGTGACACGGGCCGACACGACAAGATCAGTGATCACGGGCTTGACCTGCGGAAACGTCGGAAATCCGCAACTTGACGACACGAGACGGCAGACCGCGACACCGCCTGACCCTTGGTCGATCTGGGGCGCCATTTCTACTGAGGCGGCCACGCGAAGTGAAAGACCTTCGTTACCCTGTTATCACTTCCGCTATTATCTGATAATAACAGGCAGAAACTTCGTTATTTGGAGCGCAAGGTGGTTCCAAGCAACCGCCGCACCTCGGGCAGATGGCCGGCCGTGAGCTACGAAGAGCTCCCGTGGCAGAGCCGCTTTGAGCAGGGCATGGCGTCTCGTGCCCAAATCAGGAAGCACCGCGGCCCTTACGATGCCGCGATTCCCGTCGAGATCGCTGTTCAGACGCTCGACTTGCCGCCGGAAACCCTGGCAATGTCAACGGACGCCGCTGGCGAGGTGGCCCGCTTCGACGCCGAGATGGGCAGTGAGATCGCGCCTTTCTCCGCGGTGCTGTTGAGGTCCGAATCAGCGGCTAGCTCCCAAATCGAGAATCTCAGTGCGTCTGCGCGCGCTATCGCTGAGGCCGAGATTGGTGAAGGATCGCGGCTCAACGCGCGACAGATCCTGGGGAATGTCGCCGCGATGTCAGCTGCGGTCGCGCTGTCCGATGACCTAACCGCCGACTCGATCCTCGCGATGCACCAAGCGTTACTGGGCGATGTCGAACCCGAGATCGCCGGCAAATGGCGGGAGGAGCCGGTGTGGGTCGGCGGCTCCAATCTGGGGCCGCACGGTGCGCTGTTCGTGCCTCCGAGATATGAACGCATACCAGGGCTCATCAATGATCTGGTTCAGTTCATCGATCGCGACGACTTGCCGGTCCTGGCGCATGTCGCGATAGCTCACGCGCAGTTCGAGACGATCCACCCGTTCCCGGACGGCAACGGCCGAACAGGTCGTGCCTTGATGCACTCCATGCTTCGCGGCAAGGGTTTAACACGAAACGTGACCGTGCCTGTCTCGGCTGGACTGCTCGTAAATCTCGAGGACTACTTCGACGCGCTGACCTCATACCGAGACGGCGATCTTGAGCCAATCGTGCAGCAGGTTTCGACGGCGTCGTACGCCGCCATTCACAACGGTCGTCAACTCGTAGAAGATCTGCGCGCGATCCAGTTGGACTGGCGAGAGCGCGTGCGCGCGCGCCGAGACGCCGGGGCCTGGCGCATCGCAGACTTGCTTGTCCGTCACCCGGTGATCAACGTCGGGCTCGTCAGCGATGAGCTCAGAATCGCTGCGCCGAACGTCTACCGAAGCATCGAACCGTTGGTGGCCGCCGACGTTCTGACTTCGTCCGGTAGACAGCGGGACCGCGTATGGCGGGCGCAGGAAGTGCTCGCGGCCGTCGACGCTTTTGCCGCGCGCAGCGGCCGCCGTCCTCGTGCGGCTAGATAGCCGGGCGCATCGAACGAAAGGACTGGTTGAACAAGAGTTGATGCGGTCCTCGGGTTCGTCCTGGTTCAGGTAGTGACGCCTTCCGAAAGCGCGAGCAGCTCATCGACGACTCGGCGCCATTGTCCTGTCCGTAAGAGATCGAGGGGCTTGTCGTAGTCGAGCGCCGGCACGGGTGAGCGCATCCATGCGCGGGCCACCTCAGGTCGGAATACCCGCGTCGCTAGGTCGAGAACGGCCTTCAACTCGAGGAGCCGCTCTTCAGTCTCCCGGCGCGGTGCGACGTCGCCCGCCAGCCAGCGGGACACGCTGCGGGGGGTCGCGTCAGTGGATCGGGCAATGTCGACCACATCGAGAACGTCGCCCTCGGTGAGGCTACGAATCGTCGCGACTGACATATGTCCTCGTAATGTCTACGTCATGACGCGAATACGTCTACCGTAACGATATCGCGATGTCCGTATTCAAGAAGGAAAGGTCTGCCGGTGAGGGCTCTTGATGGTCTTGGTCGCGGCCACTAGATGATCTTGAAAGGATCACGCAAAGATCACATGGCGGCAGCGCGGCGCCGACACGCCGTGCCACGAGCCGACACGACAAGATCAGCGCTCATGGGCCTGACCTGCGGAACGCAGGAAATCCGCAACTCGGCGACACGAGGCGACATGCCGCGACAGGGCCCGAAACCGTCTTGAAAACCGCTATGGGGTGCAAGCTCCATCGCGGGTTCGAATCCCACGCCCTCCGCTGACTTGCGCAATGATGTCGACCTCACCACGAACGCGCGAGGGGCGACATGGCGGTCGACGATCGTTTCAGCAATGCGTTCGACGAGCTGAACGACCGAATGCTCGACGGCACGATGAACGAGAGCCGCACCGGACCGGTCTCGGACTGGGCGACGGACTTCGACCACTTCGAAGCGGAGTGGGCCGCCGACCCGTACGCGATCCAGGACGACCTGCGGCAGCGCTGCCCGATCGCTCACACCGACCGGTTCGGCGGCGCGTGGCTGCCGACCCGCTTCGACGACGTGTCCGCCATTGCGTATGACACCGAGCGGTTCTCCTCGAGGGCGGTCATCGTCGGCAACGTCCGCCCACCGCTCGAGCTGGCACCAATGGGTGGCTCGCCTCCGATCTCGTCGGACCCGCCGTTTCATCACGACGCCCGCAAGCTGCTGCTGCCCGCGTTCACCAAGACCGCGATCGAACGGATGGAGCCGGCGACACGGGCGTACTGCCACTCGTTGATCGATGCGTTCGAGGGCCAGGAGGTGGTCGACGCGTCGCGGGGCTACGCCGAGCACATCCCGATGCGGGTGATTGCGGACATGCTCGGGTTCCCGCCGGAGGACGGCGCGCGGTTCGCCGAGTTCGTCGAAAACGTTCTCGAGGGGATCAACGCTCCGCTCGAGGAGCAGCTCGAGCGAGGGATGAAGCTCGGGGAGTACATCTTCGGTCAGGTCAACGACCACCTGGCCAACCCGCGGGACGACCTGACGTCGTACCTGCTCAATGCGGAGCTGTACGGCGAGAAGCTCGACCCGTTCCACGTGGTCGGCACGATGGTGCTCCTGCTGGTCGCGGGAATCGACACGACGTGGAGTGCGATCGGTGCCTCTCTTTGGCACCTGGCGAAGACGCCGGCGGACCGCAAGCGCCTGGTTGCCGAGCCGCAGCTCGTCCCCACCGCGGTCGAAGAGATGCTTCGCATGTACGGCCCGGTGACCATGGCTCGGCTGGTCAAGGAGGACACGCACTTCAACGGCGTGGACATGAAGGCCGAGGACTGGATCCTGCTGTCGTTCCCCGCGGCCAACCGCGACCCCGAGAAGTTCGAGCGGGCGGACGAGGTGGTGATCGACCGAGAGGTCAACAAGCACTCGGCGTTCGGGCTCGGCATCCACCGGTGCGTCGGATCGCACCTGGCGCGGATGGAGCTGCGGGTGGCTCTGGAGGTCTGGCTCGAACGGATCCCGGAGTTCCACCTCGACGACCCCGCAGCGGTCACGTGGGCGACCGGCCAGGTACGCGGTCCGCGGACGCTGCCGATGCGGATCTCGCCGGTGGCGAGGTGACGATCGCTTCCCGCCTCCTGGCGCGGGCGGCAAAGCTGCCTGCCGCCACCCACAAGCGGATCGGCATCGAACGCGATGTGCCGATCCCGATGTCAGACGGCGTCGTGCTGCTGGCCACCCGGCTCTTTCCCCGCGACGAGCCGACGGCGCCGGTCGTGTTGATGCGCAGTCCGTACGGCCGTACCGGCCTGCTTGTCGCGTCCGCGCGGGTATGGGCTGAGCGCGGATATCAGGTCATCATCCAGAGCGTCCGCGGCACGTTCGGTTCGGGCGGACAGTTCGTCCCGTTCCGCAACGAGCATTCCGACGGTCACGACACCCTCGACTGGATCCGCGAACAAGCGTGGGCCGGCGACAAGCTGGCGACCATCGGTCCGAGCTATCTCGGCCACACCCAATGGGCGATCGCCGACACCGGGCCCGGCGTGATCGACGCGATGAGCATCACGGTGTCGTCGACCGACTTTCGCCGGTCTGTGATCTATCCCTGGAGTCTGTTCGCGATGGACACGGCCTTGTCGTGGACCGCGCTGATCCACACTCAGGAGAAGGGTCTGCTGCGGTCATTGGTCCGCTTGGTGACGCTCCAGCCGACCCTCGACCGTGCCTTCGCGGTCGATCCGCGCGAGGCGGATGAGATCGTCGTCGGGCATCCGGTCGAGTACTACCGCGACTGGATCGACCACGAGAGCGACGACGACTGGTGGCAGGTGATCGACCATCGACTGGCGGGTGTCTCGCTTGCCGCTCCGATCGATCTGGTCGGCGGCTGGCACGACCTCTTCCTGCCGGCGCAGATCACCGATTTTCTGGCCCGCCAGGCAGCCGGCCGAGAGACTCGGCTCGCCATCGGGCCTTGGAAGCACACCTCGAGCGGGATGGCGTCGGTGGCGACGCGGCGGGCGTTCGACTTGTTCGAGCACCGCCTCAAGGGCAAGCCGCACGTCGGAGCGGGCGATCCGCCAGTGACGATGCTGTTGGGTGGCGCCGACGTCACACTCCACGCCGACACCTGGCCGCCGAAGTCTGTCACCGAGGAATGGCATCTCGGCACGGCCCGCAGCCTCGACCGGGTGCCGTCGTCGGAACCTGGGTACGACGTGACACCGATCCCGCTGAAGGCACCGCCGCTGGACGGTGGTGTCTCGCTGAACTTCAAGCAGAGTGGGCAGAAGAAGAACACGGCACGCGAGGCGAGCGACGGCGTGATCTCCTTCACCGGCCCGGTGCTCGAGTCCGACGTCGCGGTGGTTGGCGACATCACCGTCGATCTGTATGTCGACGGCGACTTGGATGAGCTCGCGGTCCGGATCTGCGATGTCGACGCCAAGGGGATCTCCCGCAACATCAGCGACTCGGTACGGGTGATGCAGCCCGCGACCGAGCCGCAGCTGGTGAGCTTCGAGCTTTGGCCCACGGGGCAGGTATTCAAGGCGGGTCATCGGCTGCGCCTCCAGGTTGCGTCCGGGCTGCGGCCGTCGGTCGTCCCCGTCAAGCCGCGCGTTGCGCCTTCGCCCGGACGAATGCTGCGGGTGTGGCACGGCGGCGACACACCCTCGGCGCTGTACCTGCCGGTGGTCGAGCTGCCCTGAGCGCGTGCGTGATGAGGTAGCCGCGTGGATGACCCGTTGCGCGAGGAGCTACTGACGAAGATCGGCAAGCCGATGGGCCTGTCCGGACCGTCGGTTGCGCCGGATCCCGTGAACGTGCCGATGATCCGGCACTGGGTCGACGCGCTCGACGACCGTAACCCGGCGTACGACGACGCCACTGCTGCGACGACGCGGTTCGGCGGTCTCGTGGCGCCGCCCGCGATGCTGCAGACCTGGACGATGGGCCGGCCCACCATCGAGGGGATCAGGGAGCGCGGCGGATCGGCGGGCGAGGTCGGCGCCGAGAGCCCCCTGACAATCCTCGCCGCCGCTGGCTACGCCGGCACGCTGGCGACCAACTCGGTGCTGACCTTCGACCGCTACCTGCGGGTGGGTGACGTGCTCAGCTCGGACACCGCGCTCGCGTCGGTGTCGGAGCAGAAGCACACCGGCCTCGGGCGCGGCTACTTCATCGCGTGGTCCAACAACTTCTACGACGCCTCAGGTGCCTCGGTCGGCAACCAGCTCTTCACCGTGTTCAAGTTCGCACCCGGCCCGCCACCCGAGTCGCGCGAGGGCGGTCAGGCCAAGCGGCCGGTGGACCCGCGTACCGGGGAGGAGCTGCCGCCGTTCGATCTTGATGTGACCGCGACCGTGATCGTCGCCGGCGCGATCGCGTCGCGGGACTTCATGCCGGTGCACCACGATCGCGACTACGCCGTCGCGCAGGGCGCACCCGACATCTTCATGAACATCCTGACGAGCAACGGCTACGTCTCCCGCTACGTGACCGACTGGTCGGGCGGCCACTCGCAGGTACGCGAGATCTCGACGCGGCTAGGCGCCCCCGCTATCCCGGGCAAGCCGTTACGGTTCCGCGGTCAGGTCGCGCAGGAGACAGTCGTGGATGATGAGCGATCCGTCAAGGTGCTCGTTCGGGCAGACAGTGATCTCGGCAACCACCTCACCGCAACCGTGAAGGTCAGCATCAAGGAGTCGCAGGAATGACACGCCGCAGCCGATTCGCCGACGCACTCGCGGATCGTGCCGTTCGCCGGCTCCTGAAGCTCCCGCAGCCCTCGCGCGACTACCGGGTGACCTTCGACGTCGAAGTGCCGATGCGCGATGGCGTCGTGCTGCTGGCGGATCACTACGTCCCGGCCGGTCCGGTCAGAGGCACGATCCTCGTTCGGTCGCCGTACGGTCGCGCAGGGGTCATGGGGATGCTGTTCTGCCGGCCGTTTGCGCTGCAGGGCTTCCAGGTTCTTTCCGTGAGCTGCCGCGCGACGTTCGGCTCAGCCGGCATCCTCAACGCGTTCCACGGCGAGGTCGAGGACGGGCTGGACACGGTCGCCTGGATGCGCGAGCAGTCGTGGTTCACCGGGTCTTTCGGCACCATGGGAACGTCATACCTCGGTCTCACGCAATGGGCGCTGCTCACCGACCCGCCGCCGGAGATGAAGACGGCGGTCATCGTGTCGGGGCCGCACGACACGGGTCGGCTGCTCTACGGCACCGGCGCGATCAACCTGGTCTCGAGCGTCGGCTGGACCTACGGCATGGTCAACCAGGGCAGCCACGGTCCGGTGGCCGGCACGCTGCTCGGGGCGATCCAGCGGGACAAGAAGTATCGCCATGTCCTCGATGCGGCGCCCGTCGGCGATGCTGCGCACGGGTTGTGGGGCGACAAGGCGGCGTGGTTCGACGAGTGGCTCGCCCAGCGCGACGTGACCGACCCGTTCTGGGACAGCGCGCGAGTCACGTCGGCGCACGAGGCCACCGATATCCCGGTGCTGCTCTACAGCGGCTGGCACGACCTCATCCTCGAGCAGGTGCTGGAGTCGTACGCCGCTCTCGCGGCCCGCGGCGTCGATGTCCAGCTGCGGGTCGGCCCGTGGAGTCATGCCGACCTGGTCGGCAAGGGCGCCGGCCAGATCACTCGCGACGCGCTCGCGTGGTTCGCCGAGCATCTCGCGCACGACGGCGAGCGCGCGTCAACAAGCCCGGTGCGGATCAAGATCGGAGGCTCCGACGAGTGGCGGGACCTCGACGCGTGGCCACCTGCGTCTGACACCCGCACCTTCTACCTTCAGCCGGGTGGCGGCCTCGCGGGCGACCCTCCCGCCGCCGACGCCGGACCGTCCCTTCTTCGCTACGACCCGGCCGATCCCACGCCGGCTGTCGGCGGGATGAGCAACGCCCTCGACGCCGGCCGGCGTGACAACACGGCTCGGGAGAGGCGCGCCGATGTCCTCACCTTCTCGACGGCGCCGCTGACCAGCGCGCTGGAAGTCGTTGGTTCGCCGGAGGTGGAGCTTGCCTTCGCCACCGACAATCCGCACGTCGACTGGCTCGTCCGGGTCTGCGAGGTCGACACGAAAGGCAAGTCCTGGAACGTCAGCGAGGTCTACGCACGGCGCAATGTGAAGGCCAACACCCTGCGTCTGACACTGAGCCCGATGGCGCATAGGTTCCGGGTCGGGACGCGGATCCGGCTCCAGATCTCCGGTGGTGCCCATCCCGTCTACGACCGCAACATGGGAACCGGCGAGACCGTGGGACTGAGCTCGCAGATGCAGGTCTCGAACCGAGAGATCGCCCACGGCAAGGGCGGCCAGTCCTTCGTGACGCTGCCGGTGGTCTGAGGGGTCAGGACTCCAGCCAGCGCAGGACCGCGAGCACGCGACGGTGATCGTCAGGGGACTGTGCGAGATCGAGCTTGTTGAAGATGCTCGTCACGTATTTCTCGACCGACCCGGCTGACAGATGAAGGCTCGCCGCGATTGCGGCGTTGGCGCGCCCCTCGGCCATCAGTCGGAGCACCTGACGCTCGCGGGCGGTGAGCGCGTCGACGGTGTCACTTCGTCGCGTCGTACCGATCAGCTGTGTCACGACCTCGGGATCGAGCACCGTCCCGCCGGCGGCGATGCGGTCGAGCGCGTCGAGGAACTCGCTCACGTCGGCGACCCGTTCCTTGAGCAGGTAGCCGATGCCTTCAGCGCCGTCGGTCAGCAGGTCTGCGGCGTAGCGGGTCTCGACGTACTGCGAGAACACGAGTACGCCGAGGCCGGGGTGGCGCTCGCGGAGCTCGATCGCGGCGCGCAGGCCCTCGGTGGTGTGCGTCGGTGGCATCCGGATGTCGACGACGACCAGGTCCGGCCGGTCCGCGTCGACCGACTTGATCAGCTCGACCGCGGTCGGCACGGCAGCGACGACCTCGTGACCGCGCGCGGTCAACAGCTGAGACAGCCCGTCCCGCAGGATGGCGGCGTCCTCGGCGATGGTGATGCGCATCAAGTCGCCGTCTTCTGACCGAGGGGGACCGAGATCGTGATGTCGGTCGGGCCGCCGTCAGGGCTCGACACGGCGAGGGCACCGTCCACTGTTGCGACCCGGTCGGCGAGACCGGCGAGGCCGCTGCCTCCGCCGCGTCCGGGCTCTGCGCCACCTGCCCCGTCGTCGCGGACGCGCAGATAGACCATGTCGTCAATCTGGCGGAGGTCGACCGCCACGCGGTGCGCGCCGCTGTGCTTCACGGTGTTGGTCAGCAGCTCGGCCGTACAGAAGTAGAGCATCGACTCGATCGCCGGGGACGGTCGCTCCGGCAGGTCGATCTGCAACGTCGTCGGCAACGCCGACCGCGCGGCGAGAGTGGTCAAGGCGTCGGACAGGCCGTTGTCGAGTGCCGGCGGATGGATCCCACGCGCCAGGTCGCGCAGGTCAACGATGGTTCCCTTCGCCTCGCGGTGGGCCGCGTCGACGAGCTCACGCACTCGGGCGAGCGCGACGTCGGAGTCGGTGCCGTCGAGCTCTTCCTTGACGATGCCGAGGTTCATCGCGAGTCCGACGAGACGCGCCTGCGCGCCGTCGTGCAGGTCGCGCTCGATCCGTCGTAGCGCGGCGGCGGACTCGTCGACTGCGATCGTTCGCGTCTCCTCAAGTGACTCGATGCGGCGATCGGCCTCGGTCGGCCCGAGCAGGCCCTTGATCAGAGCCCGGTCAAGCTGGGTCACGCCCCGGATCACCCAAGGGCCGACAAGCGCAAGGATGATGCCGGCTCCGAACACCAACCAGATGCGCCCCGTCGTGTCCGCGAACCAATGCGGCCCGAGCTGCAGACCGCGATGCCTCACGCCGCGGTCCGTCTGGTGCGGGAAGCGATACCAGAACGGATAGGTGAGCGCGCCCCACGAATAGGCAACCAGGACGACGGCAACGACGAAGTCGAGGATCCCGAGCGGGAACCGGATCAGCAGGAAGAGGATCGCGCGCCAGCCCTTGCGCTCGCCGACGTAACCGAGGATTCCCGGCCGGCGACGGACGAGAGGCCGTTCGACATCGATGCCGAGAAAGGTGCGGCCGAGGCCGCGGTACGCGGCGCCCCATCCGCGAGAGCTCGCGACTACGAGTCCGAGCAACGGGATGCCGATGAGCGTCACCGACAATCCGGCCGAGACGCTCAGGCCGGTGACGACGAAGACGAAGCCGGCGACCGCGACCGGGAAGCCGATCAGGCAATAGGCGAGCGCACCCCAGGTCCGGGGTTCGGCGTAGACCTTCAGCGCTCGCATGACGACCAGATTGCCCGACCGTCGATTGATCGCCTAGCCGGTGCGCCCCCGAGTCTGCTGGGGGTTTGCCCTACCCCAAGTCGGGGGGAATCCGGCTGTCGCGGGAGCTGCGCTATCAGCAGCCTGGCAGTCATGGATGCCATTGAGGTTCAGCAACTGACCAAGCGGTACGGCGACTCGCTCGCCGTCGATGACCTGACCTTCACCGTCGAACCCGGCCGGGTGACCGGCTTCCTCGGCCCGAATGGCGCAGGCAAGTCGACGACGATGCGCCTGATCATGGGGCTCGACCGTCCCGACAAGGGGACCGCCCGGATCGGCGGCCGCGACTACCGCGACATCCCGATGCCGCTGCATCATGTCGGGGCGCTGCTCGAAGCCAAGGCACTGCACCCCGGTCGCAGCGCACGGGAGCACCTTCGCTACCTCGCGGCCAGCCAGGCCATCGGGTTCGCCCGGGTCGATGAGCTGCTCGAGCTGGTCGGCCTCGCCGGCGCCGCGGACCGGCGGGTCGGCGGGTTCTCCCTCGGCATGGGACAGCGCCTCGGCGTCGCGGTCGCGCTGCTCGGCGATCCCGGCGTCGTCATCCTCGACGAGCCGGTCAACGGGCTCGACGTCGACGGCGTCCGCTGGATCCGCGAACTGCTTCGCTCGTTGGCTGACGAGGGCCGCACGGTCCTGCTCTCGAGCCATCTGCTCTCCGAGGTGTCCGTCACCGCGGAGCACCTGATCGTCATCCAGCGCGGCCGGCTGGTCGCAGACTGCCCGACCGACCAGCTGACCGCCGACGATGCCGGCTCGGTCCTGGTCGTCGCCCCGGAGCGCGATCGGCTTGCCGATGTCCTCGAGGCAGCCGGTGGTGTTGTCGAGGTACGCGACGTCGACACCCTGGAGGTCACCGGCCTCAGCGCCCCGCAGGTCGGCGACCTGGCATTCGCCGCCCGGGTCCCGGTCCATCAGCTCACCCCCCGTCAGACCTCGCTTGAGGACGCGTTCCTCGAGCTCACCGAGTCGTTCAGGAGCGCGTCATGAGCACCATCGTTTCGACAAGCAGGGTTCTCCCGATCAGCAGGCCCACCCCGATGAAGGCACTCACTCCGTTGATGAAGGCGGAGTGGATCAAGCTGCGGTCGCTTCGGTCGTCCAAGTGGACGCTTGCCGCGATGGTGGTGGTCACGGTCGGTCTCGGCGCGCTGATCAACGCCGAGGTCGCCGCGCACTGGGCGCATGCCTCCGCCTCGGACAAGGCGACGTGGGACCCCACCAACCAAAGCCTCGTGGGCGCCGCGTTCGGCCAGCTGGCTGTTGCGGTGTTCGGCGTTCTCGCCATCACCGCGGAGTACGCCAGCGGCACGATCCGAAGCAGCGTCGCTGCCGCGCCGAGGCGCACCCCGATGCTCGTCGCGAAGGCAGTTGTCTACGGCGGCGTCGCACTTGTGGTCGGTGAAGTGATCTCGTTTGCGTCGTACTTCATCGGGCAGGCGCTGCTGTCCGGTCACACCCCGATCAGCCACATCGGCGACCCGGGCGTGATTCGCGCGGTCGCCCTGACCGGTGCCTACTTCGCGCTGGTGAGCCTTATGGCGCTCGGCATCGGGTTCGCGCTGCGTCACACCGCGGGTGCCATCGCCTCACTCGTCGGGATCTTGATGGTGCTTCCCAGCGTCTTGGCGGCACTGCCGACCGGCGCGCAGAACGCTGTCGAGAAGTTCATGCCGGAACAGATCGCGGCGTCATCGACCGGCGCGGTCGTCCCCGAGGCGCACTACTTCGGACCGTGGACGGGCTTCGCCGTGCTCTGCCTCTACGCCACGCTGGCGTTGGCGATCGGCGCGTGGACCTTCGCCCGCCGCGACGTGTGACGCCGGCGCGTCAGTTGGCGCCGGAGGCCGCGAAGTGAGCGACGGGAGAGTGGTCGCAGCTGGCAGAGCCGTTGACGTACCAGGTCATGAGCTGTCCACCGCCGGCGGACTGGGCCACGAGCAGCGACCACGCCTGGTTGAGCAGGACCGACCCGTGGACCGTGCCGATGTGCTGTGGCGCGACCGTCTTGTGGATCTTGGAGCGGTTGTGCCGGCCGAGGTACAAGGTGCCGGAGCTCACGCCAGGAACCGACGCGGTGCCGTTGTCGGTGCCCGGGATGAACTCCACGTGCACCGAGTCACATGGGCTGTCCTTCACGGTCAGCGCGGTGTAGGTCCCGGCGGTGTTGTAGAAGGCGAAGGCGTACTTGAAGTTCTTCTCCGGCGTGCTGTAGTGCCCGCCGTGACCGAGTTGTGGGAACAGGTCGGTGAACTTCACGGTGCCGAAGACGTGAAGCACGCGTCCCTTCGCCGTCACGAGGCCACCACTGTGGGTGAACGCCGCAAGGCGGATCTCGTAGATGCCGAGCGCGAGCTTCGGGACCGTCGTCGTCCCGCTTGACGCTGACAGCGTGCGGATGGTGTGCCAGGCCGAGCCCACCTGGCGTTGCAGCACCAACGTGTCGCCGGAGACACCTGAGGAGCTGTAGTGCACCTTCGTCGGATGTCCGGCGTGGGCGTGCGCAGGAACCTTCAGGCCGACACTGGGCTGACCAGCGGCACTGACCGGCATTGCGGTCAACACGGCTGCTCCCAGGGCGAAGCCGGCCAGGCAGGCGATCCGTCGCATCACAAGCTCCTCATCGATGTCCTACGCCGAACCCTAGTGTTCCGCGACCTCGGCGGTCACCCGGTCGTCTCTCAGAGCGATCCTGCAAGCCTCGTGAGGATTGCCGCGGCTGGCTCCGCGGTTGCGTCGCGGTAGCCCGTACCGGCCCAGAGGTTGACGAGCTCGGGGTTGCCGGCTGCGGCAGCGGCGCGTCGGAGCGGGCTGGTGAGGTGGTGCAACGCGGGATAGCCGAGTGGCGCGGCGCTCTCGAACCGGTCGATGAACTCGTTGCGCAGCCCGCGCGCCGGACGGCCGCTGAACGCGCGAGTGACGACGGTCTCCCTGTCGTGTTCGGCGATCGCTGCTTGGTGGACTTCGGACGCGCCACTCTCGTTGCTGCGCAGGAGCACCGTGCCGACCATCGCCGCGGCGGCGCCGGCCTCAAGTACGCCGGTGACACCAGCTTGGGTCGAGATTCCGCCGGCAGCGATCACCGGCAAGGACGTCTGCGCGCGGATCGCCGCGATGAGCTGGGGCAGCGGCGTCACGTCGGCCGTCTCCTCTGGGTGCAGTGTTCCGCGATGGCCACCGGCCGAGGAGGACTGGACCGTGAGGGCGTCGACTCCAGAGGCCTCGGCCTCAGCGACCTCATCGACGCTCGTCACGGTCTGCACCGTCATCGTCCCCGCTTTGCGGAGTGCCGCGACGACCGATGCATGAGGTACGCCGAAGGTGAAGCTCACAACCGGCACTGGAGAGGCCAGCAGCAGCTCCACCTTGTCCGACCACGCGTCGTCATCCTCGACCGGATCGTTTCGGGTGACGTCGAGGCCGAACTCTCCGGCCACCTCCTGGACCCGCGCCGCGTATCGACGGAACGCCTCAGCGTCGACCGGGACCGGGTTCGGCGCGAACAGGTTCACCCCGAAGATCTCGGTCGCGCGGCGAACCTCGGCGACCTGCACGGCGAGTGCGTCTGCCGACTTGTAGCCGCCCGCCAGGAAACCGAGGGACTGCGCTGACCACGCCGCGATGACGAGTGCCGGCGCCGTCGGGCCGCCGGCGAGGGGCGCCGCGATCACCGGGTTCGCGACGCCGAGCTCACGAAGCGCAGATCCGG
The DNA here is from genome assembly GCA_036267875.1 of Mycobacteriales bacterium. Taxonomy (GTDB): domain Bacteria; phylum Actinomycetota; class Actinomycetes; order JAFAQI01; family JAFAQI01; genus DASZTV01. Next base: position 4,845 of record DATAVE010000142.1, on the reverse strand, counting down.
TGTTGTGCCTCACCCACGAAATCTACGGCCGTGCCATCGTTTCCTGGTGCTGCTGATCTTGGGAGTGGCTGCCGCCATCGGCGCGGCGTTCCTCGCGGCGCGCTGGCAGCTGCATTCGTACGACAGCCTCGGTCGCCGCCGACGATTCCCCACCATCAGCGTCAGCCTCCTCACGGTCCTCGCGATCGCACTCGCGCTACCGACCTTTCTTCGGCACCGGGAGGAGGCAAAGCTCGACAAGGTCGCGACGGTCATCGTGGGCGCGCACGCAACCGTCCACTGCGAGACCCTCGGGCAGGAGTTCACCGATCTGTCGGGGGACCTCGGGTTCGTCAAGTTCGGGGACGACGGGGTGCCCGAGCACCACACGACGATCATGCGCGGGCCCTGCGCCGACCTGAAGCACTATTACGGCGGGGACCAGGCGCATCCGAGTCCTGACGAGATCATCGCCGTGCACGTTCTGACCCACGAGTCGATGCACATGCGCGGTCAGCCCGTAGAGGCGCTCGCGGAGTGTGAGGCGATGCAGCGTGACGCTGAGACCGCCCAGCTACTCGGCGCGACCCCGCAGGAGGGTCTCGCCCTCGCCCGGGACTACTGGCTCGTGGACTATCCCAACATGCCGGACAATTACCGGACGGGGGACTGCGCGCTGAACGGCAAGCTCGACGAGCACCTTCCCGATCCGCCCTGGACCCGCGGCGACTACCCCGCGGTCATTCTCCCGGCGGCGGGTTGAGCGGCGGTTGAGGTGGCGGCGTCTGCTGCATCTGCTGGGCTCGGCTGCGGTTGAGGAAGGCGCCCAGTAATGGCAGACCGACCTGGCGCGCGGCGTAGTAGTTGGCGTACATCCCGCCGCCGAACGCGATGACCACGCCGATCACGACCAGCACGATCGCCGCCACGTAGGAGTGATGGGTGCATCCTGACGGCGCACCGAAGCTGCCGAACGAGTTGCAGCTCAACGAGTTGTTGTCGCTTGCCGCCTTGAACCAGAGGATGCCGCCCACGACGACGAGCACGAAGCCGGCAAAAGGCAGCATGCTCAAGATGAACAGCCGTTTCACCGTCCCTGGCGTGACGGCTTCCTGATTCGGGTCGCCCGAGCTCATCTGACGAAGATAGGTGAGGTCAGCGATTCCATCAGCAGGTCGTCGCGGCAGATCGTGGTCTGCGAGCCGATGATCGGATCGCACACATCGGTGCGCAGCTGACGGGCGTCGGGCTCGAGCAGCTCGCTCCGGACGAACAGCGACGCCTTCGGGATGCCGTTGACGCCGGGGGCGAAGGTCAGCGTCCCGGACAGCGGAAGCCGCACGAGCACCGTGCCCTTGTCGGTGGTGATCCGCACGACCGATCCGGGGAGCGCGTTGGCGGTGCGGACGCGGTACGCCGCACCCGGCTTGACCTGCGAGCCGGCGATCGCCTCGTACTGCCCGTCGTGGTCGGCGTCGGCTTCGAGGTAGAGCCGCGCGCCGTCCTGCACCGGCGGGAAGTCGGAGACGAAGGTGTGGTGCGCGCGGATCCCGGCCAGCACGCCCTGGATCGATCGTTGCGTCACGTAGACCCACGTCGTCGGGTCGCCGACGCCCTGGACCGAGTCGGTCAGCCGCCAGTGCGAGTCGCTTCCCCCCGTGACGCCCACCTCGGCGCCGTGCCGAAGGAACACGTCGTACCAGCGCAACGAGAAGTTGTTGTCGTTGGCACTGGGAAGGGGGTTCTGAAACGCCCACAGCCCGATGTTCCAGACCTCGACCGTGTCGGGAACGACCTTGTGGCCGTAGGCGTGCAGCCAGTCCATGTCGCTCGGGTGGTTGATCTGGAAGACACCGCCGTGACGGCGCAACGAGTCAGCGAGCTCCTGCATCCCGTGGACTGTCTTGTCCTTAGGCGTCGCGTCGCACTCGACGACCTGCTTCGTCGGTCCGTGGTTGCCGTAGCAGGAGGTGGCGCCGAGCATCTGCACGTGGCCGGCCTGGGAGTTCTCATACGCCGGAATGGACACGAAGTCCGGATGCGCCTTCTCCCAGGCGAGCACCGCGGGGTCGGTCTGGTTGACGACGTTGTTGTGGTCGCTGATCGCGACGTAGCCGAGCCCGCGGCTGAGTGCCTCGTTGAGCCGGTATGCCGGCGGAAAGCCCCACGTGTAGGCAGCAGGACAGGTACGGCGGGCAGCGCGTGACGGCTTCGTGTAGTCCCACGCGATCGTCGGAGTGATGCAGGTGTCATGGCCGTAGATCGTGTGGACGTGCAGGTCGCCCGGGATCCAGTAGCCGTGAGCCGCCGGCTTGGCCGCCGCCGCTGCTGCTGCCGGCTTCGTCGCTGCCGCTGCCGGCTTCGCCGGCGCAGCAATGACGACGTTCGTGAGACCGAAGTAGCACACAACTGCGATGAGCCCGGTCACTGCTGAGCGTGCTCGAGCTCGCCGAAGGCCGGCCAGGGACATGGTTGTGTGCTACTTCGAACCGGTGGGGCGGAGCGGGAGCAGCAGGCTCGAGCGGTGACTGCCGGACGCGAGCACCGTGACCGTGCCGCCGAGCATCTGCGTCAGCCGGTTGACCGGGACGGTGAACTCCGGAGTGTTCGCCGTCCCGACGACGAGGCGTAACCGGTGGCCGGCCGCGATCGTCGTGTCGGTCGGGTAGATCTCGATCCGGTAGAGCTCGGGCTTCCCGGCCGGCACCGGACTAAGAGATGCGGGCGTGAACGGGTGGTACGGCAGGATCACCTGGCCCGCCGCGTTGCGCCACGTCTTCGCGGAGTCCAGCGATCGGAACTGCGCGTCCAGCCCGCCCGAGGTGATCTCGTCGGACCCGGCCGACGAGACGTCGGTGACCGCGGCGTAGAGCGACGCGTCGGGCCGCGACAACGTGGCCCAGAGGTTCAGCGTGATCGGCCCTGCGATGTGCATCGCGCGCTTGAGTGGCGCGGTGGTGAAGGTCAACGTTCCGGTCTCGGCGAGTGTCTCGTTGGTCTCGCACGGCAAGCCGGCGGCGAGGCCGGCAGCCCACTGCCCGAGCCCGCGGTTGCACAGTCCTCCGACGGGCTCGAACGGCATCGCCGAGGACCCTGTGGTCTGGTGCGCCGACGTGACGAGTGACCCGTCGTTGAGCGAGTTCGTGCTGCTGCCCGACTTCGCCGAGGACAGGTACGCCGAGGTCCACTTCGTCCCCGGCAGCGGCCAGGATGGGTAGCGGCCCCAGTGGTTCTGGCCGACCTCCCAGAGGTTGATGGGTGAGACGCCCTTGGCCGCGCTGTGGGTGCCGAACTTGTTGCGGGCGCCGTCGAGGTAGTGCTGGAACCACGCGACCTCGGTCGATTCCTCGCTGGGGCCGTAGCCGAGCGAGGACCACTGCGAGATCGCACCGCCGTGGTACGTCGGGCCCTGCACCCAGACCTTGCCGCCCTTCGGCGTGCCGGTCAGCGCGTGCCAGAGGTAGGGCTCACCGCGCTGGAAGATGTCGTACCAACCACCGACCCAGAACACCGCCGCATGGATCTTGGCTGCCTTGGTCGCGGGCGAGGAGTACTTGAACTCGCTGTCGTCGTACGGCGAGTTCAGTCCGTTGTTCTTCTCGTCGAGCAGCGCGGCGTTGACGATCGCCTGCGCGCCGACCGAGCCCGGCCCGCCAAGGACGTGCTGTGCGACGTTGATCGCGGGTGCTGTGCCGACGTCGCCCTGGAGCAGCTGCGTCGGGACCGTGGTGTTCGTCGCCTGGGTGAATCCGAACCAGAACGGCATGAACGTCGAGTCGAGCTCGCCACCGAAGTACGTGACGTCACGGTAGGCGTCGGCCATCGGATAGTTGGCGAACACGGCCTTGACGTGCTGGTCGCCGGTCTCGGCGACCAGCAGCGAGGTGATGGCGAGGTACGACGTGCCCGTCGTGCCGATCTTGCCGTTCTGCCAGGGCTGCTTCTCGATCCACTTCAGTTCCTGCTTGTAGTCCAGCTGGGTGCGTTGGTTCCAGACGCCCCACGTCCCGTCCGAGGATCCGGTGCCCCGGTCGTCCCAGGTGACGACGTTGAACCCAGCGTCGGTCAGGTGCTGGTCGTAGCTCTTGCAGTGACCCTCGGGATCGGCGAGGTCCTTGTTGTAGCCGTCGACGATCATGATCGTCGCGTGCTTGCCGGGTCCCGGGCGCACCACGTTGGCGCGCATCACCGCGCCATCGCTCATCGTGACGCCGACGTTGCACATGTCCACCTCGCGCGAGGCGCTCTCAGTCGAATGAGGCGCGCGAGGGCTGGCAGCGGTGGCGCCGAGCGCAGGAACGGCCAGTGAGACCGTCAGAACCGCGGCGGACAGGACGGACAAGCGGGCTGTCGACACCCCGCAATGGTGCGGTACGAAGGGGAAGCTGCGCGACGGAGGTCAACCTTCTGGGCCTGCGAGCCGTTGTAGGGGGTACGCACAACGCATCACCCATGTGACGGGGAGCGGTCACCAGGGTCAACGACGAAAGCGAGCTAGGTGCCGATCCCGCCTGGACCGTCCTCCTCCGTGACGGTGCTTCCGGTCGCGACGCGTCACACGCGCCTCGTCCGCGGGGCGCTCGGTCTCGCGCTGGTCGCGGTCACCGGCGCCGGAACCGCGGTGCTGGCCGCGCCGTCCGGGGTGGCGCCCGCCGCGACGGTGGTCGCCGCCGCACAGACGCGCGACCAGCAGAACGCCTCGATCGACATTTCAGACCTCCAGCTCGCGGCCGCCGCGATCGTCGACCAGGCGGCGGCGTCGGGCGCGCTGCCCGCCCCACCCGACACGCTCGAGACCCAGCCGGCGGCCGCCCTCATGACGGCGGTCTACGCGACGTTGGCGCAGGCCCGCACGGCAGACCCGGG
>DATAVE010000141.1:0-4589 GCA_036267875.1 Mycobacteriales bacterium | reverse complement strand
TACTTCGTCGGCCAAGGGGTGGGGCTGATGGACCAGATTCGCCCGGCTCGCCAGGTCGTTGAGGAGATGGTCTCGGGCTACCTCGAGGTCGCCGAGCAGTTCGCTCAGCAGGTGAATGGTTGAGTCGCTAGCTCGCCGGCTTCAGTGTCTGCACCTCGTCGACCTTCCAGTTGTTGTTGACGAGCTGTAGGTCGAGATTCACGTAGACGGTCGCAGCGGTCGGGGCGCTGCCGTTGCTTGCCGCCTTGGTGGTGAGGACGACCAAGGCAGCCGCGTGGTCGGCTGAGGGCTCGGAGATGGACTCGTCGGTGACGATTGCCGAGCCGATTGCCTTGGCCGCGAGCAGTTGACGCTGTACGGCCGCGTTGCCTGATGCATCGCGCTGCGCGAAGCTCCCCGTAGCGAGCGAGGCGATCTTGGCCTGAGTGGCCGCGAGGTCGCGATAGTCGTAGGTGAACAGCGCAACCGCTTCTGCGGCCGCGACCGACCCGGCGGCGTTTCGCGCGTCGTCGGAAGCTCGGGCCTCGCTGAGCTGCGCCATCGCCCGGTGTGCGCGATGCCACTCGAAGCCGGCAAGGGACGCCGCAAAGACGGCGACCACGACGACCGCCACGGTCGCGCAGGTTCGGCGGGCGGACAACTAGCAGCCGGTCGAGATCCGGATCTGATGTGCCTTGTTGGTCAGCGGGGTGTTCGGCATCTTGATCGCGCCGCCACCAAGCGTGATCCCGCAGCTGCCGACGTAGATCGCCGGCAACGGGTAGATCGGCAGGGCAGGTGAGCCCATCGCATCCGGGTCCTCGTAGAACTGGAAGCCGGGCTCGTTGGTGACCTTGTGCACCTCGTGCTGGCGCCAGTAGTCCATGCCGCCCTTGGTGTTCTTCGTGCCGCTCGGCGATGGGTTCTTCTTCGAGGTGTCGCACGAGGCCGGGTTGTCGGGGTAGTAGCCCTTGCTGCTCCCGTCCTCGCCGGGCTGGCCGCCACCGCTGTTGCAGGCGTACGGGTCCCACTGCTTGCCGGTGTAGTCGACCGTGTCGCGCTCGGAGTTGGCGCTGTGCCCCTTGCAGGGATCGTCCTTGACGTCCTCGCCGGAGTTGGCGTCACAGCCGTAGTAGGCGGTCTGCTTCTCGGTCGTAGAGGCGGCGCAGATGCCGTCAGCACAGAACCCGACAGAGGCATTGAGCAGTCCCTCGGGCTGGCTCAGCATCCCGGACTGCGCGATCCGCTGTGGGGTCAGTGCGAGCATCACGCCGCCACCGTCAGACGGGCCGTTCGCGCCGGCTTGGCTCTGCGGTGAGCTGCCTGGTCCCTCACCGTCATGCTCGCCGTTGTCGCTGTTGTCGTCCATGCCGTAGTAGAGGATGAGGCCCTGGGTCAGGATTTTCGTCACGCTCTGCTCGAGACCCGAGTCAAGGTCGAGATCGGTCTTACCGGCCTCACCGCCCGGCATGTCCTCGCACTTGTACGGGAAGCCCGGGATCGCGCCCGCAATCGGGCAGTAATACTGGTAGTAGTCGAAGTTGAGCCCGAACCCGGTGCCAGCCTTGTTGTTGCCGCAGCCATACGTGTTCTGGCTGTTCGCCTTGGAGGTCTTCTCGGCCTTCGTGCCGACGGGTGCGGTGCCGCCGGTGCCATCGGTGTTCACCGAGATGCAGCCGGCGTGTGGCGAGCCGCTTTGGCCGGGGAAGGCGAGCGAGTAGATCGTCGGAGTGCCCTTGGAGCCGGGGTCGATCGGGGACTCGTTGAGGCCGACCTGCGCCCACGACGTATTGACGGCGCCGTGGTCGCCGGGCGCCGCCGAGTCATTCCAGCCGTTGTCCGGGTTGCCGTCGGTGATGCCACCGCTCTGCAGGGACAGCTGGGCGCTGTGGCAGCCGGGGTACTCCATGTACTGCGGCGTGTTCCACGAGCTGTCGGTCCAGTTGCAGTCCTGCCCGGGTGCGCTGTAGGTGCCACCGCTGACGGCGAACGCGGCGCCGGTCGCTGCCATCGAGAGCAGAATCGCGGCAATCCCGGTGATCGACAGCCTTGGGAGCAAGCGGCGCATGCGGGTGCCTCCTGGAACGACTATGACGCCGGTGTCAGCGTTATGTTCGACCACTTCGACGCTTGCCGCCAACTTCCTGCGATCAGGACTCCGGCTGCTCGATCTGTTGGGCGAGGTAGAGCGCCTCGCCGAGGCTCTCGATCAGTCCGATGTGGGTCTCGAGGGCGTCGATGTGGCGCTCCTCGTCGGCGAGGATGTCCTCGAAGATGTTCGCGCTCGTGACGTCGCCGACCGAGCGCATGTACTCGATGCCGGTACGGAGCCGGGCGACCGCCTCGATCTCCAGCGCCAGATCCGATTCGTACATCTCGCGGATGGTCTGGCCGATCCGCAGCGCGCCGAGGCGCTGGTAGTTCGGCAGGCCCTCGAGGAAGAGCAGCCGGTCGGTGATCCGCTCGGCGTGGTGCATCTCTTCGATCGACTCGGCGCGAGTGGCGCGGGCGAGCTTCGGCCAGCCGTTGTTCTCCTGCAGCTTCGCGTGCAGGAAGTACTGGTTGATCGCGGTGAGCTCAGCGGTGAGGTGCTCGTTGAGGAGCTCGATGACCCGACTGTCGCCCTGCATGGGCTGAGGCTATGCGACCGCGACGAGGCGGACGCACCCGGCGCAGCGGCTTTCGAGAAGCGCCTCGAGGGTGGGGTGGCAACCGCCGCAGCCGGTGCCCGCGCCGGTGGTCTCGCCGATCTCCTCGATCGTGTCGGCGCCGCGATCGACCGCGTTCTCGACCTCGGTTGAGGTCACGGCCTCGCAGAAGCACACGTACACGGCTGGAGCATCTCCCAGGTGGAGTTAGGTAAACCTCACCATATCGACACCTCGGTTGCCGTCAAGGGGTAGGCGGAGCCGTTGACGGCAACTGCAAGTAGTGCTTCCATCTATTTATCTAGTCACCTAGATAAATAGACCAGGAGCGTGCAGTGATCGAGTTTCATCTGGACAGCCGGTCGGGGGTCTCGCCGTACCTTCAGCTCGTTCAGCAGGTGCGCCACGCCTTGCGACTTGGCATGTTGTCGCCCGGGGAGCAGCTGCCGACCGTCAAGGACGTCGTCGCGTGTCTCGCGATCAACCCCAACACCGTGCTCAAGGCCTACCGGGAGCTCGAGCACGCCGGCCTCGCCGCGGGCCGTCCTGGCGTAGGGACGTTCATCACCGCGACGCTGTCCGACGCACCAGTTGCCGCTCAGCTGCCGCTTCGGCGAGAGCTCGACCGGTGGATCGGGAAGGCAAGGGCCGCAGGCCTTGATGACGAGAGCATCGAGGCGATCTTCCAGGATTCCTTTCGCGCGGCGTCAGCTCGGGACATCGCATGAGCGCCACACCGACCCTGACGGCGACCGGCCTAGGTAAGAGGTACGGCCGCAAGTGGGCACTGCGCGGCTGCACCGTCGAGATTCCGGCCGGCCGGGTCGCCGGTCTCGTCGGGCCGAACGGCGCCGGCAAGACCACGCTGCTGCACTGCGCAGTCGGTCTGCTGGCAGCCACCGAAGGCTCGGTGACGGTGCTCGGCGGCCGTCCGGCGGCTGACGTCGAGCAGCTGGGCAAGGTCGGCTTCCTGGCTCAAGACGCGCCGGTCTACGGTTCGCTGTCCATCGCCGACCATCTGAAGTTCGGCGCGCGGATGAACCCGAAGTGGGATGGCGAGTTCGCGCGCGACCGGATCGACCAGCTCGGCCTCGACCCCAAACAACGTGCTGGAAAACTCTCCGGTGGTCAGCGGGCGCAGGTTGCGTTGACGCTCGCGTTGGCGAAGCGTCCCGAGGTGCTCGTCCTCGATGAACCGGTTGCAGCCCTCGACCCGCTAGCGCGTCGCGACTTTCTCGCGACACTCGCCTCCTACGTCGCTGAGCACGGGATCGGTGTGATCATGTCCTCGCACCTGCTGGCCGACCTCGAACGGGTCTGTGACTTTCTGGTTCTGGTCTCGGCGGCACGCGTTCAGCTCGCGGACGACGTCGACGATCTCCTGGCAACCCATCGGCGGATCATCGGGCCCCGACGCGACTTGACGACTCTTCCCGGTGACCAGCACGTCGTCTGGGAGAGCCATACCGACAAGCAGACGACTGCCGTCGTACGAGCAACCGGACCGATCCACGATCCGGCGTGGCAGGTCGAAGAGCTCAGCCTCGAAGACGTCGTGCTCGCCTATATGGGAGGCGCGGGGGAGGTCAGGTCCATCGGCCGTACGACGATGGGAGTCGTCCAGTGATGTGGGTCGGCTGGCGTCAGATGCGCGCCTCGATCGTTGTCGCGGCTGTCGCACTCGTCGCGCTGATGCTCCTGCTCCTGATCACGGGGCTGCACCTCAACCATCTGTACGCGGCGTACCGCGGATGCGATGGGATCGAGTGCAGCACGAAGTTCCAGTCGTTCATCACGAGCTACCCGAGGGTGAAGCTGGCCGGCGCGCTGCTGATCGGCGTTCCCGGGATCGCCGGCGTCTTCTGGGGAGCGCCGCTCGTCAGCCGGGAGATCGAGAGCGGCACGTTCCGCCTCGCATGGACGCAGGGTGTGACGCGGACCCGTTGGATAGCCACAAGGCTT
>DATAVE010000140.1:0-20683 GCA_036267875.1 Mycobacteriales bacterium | reverse complement strand
GACAACATCTACCTGCTGTGGGGGACTCAGGACGTCACGAAGTTCCTCGCCGACCAGCCGAGTGACACCGCCTTGCTGACAGTCCTAGCGCCGACTTCGACGACGACCCAGCCATACCCGATCGGCAACACCGGCGAAGCGATCAGTGGGGGCGGAGCGCACTCGACGGCGTTGATCGGCCGGGACGTCGCCGGCAAGATCGCACCGGACCTGACCGCCGTCACGCGCTGAGCGACCGACGCTGTCGACGAGAGTTCACCTGTCCTTGGCCTGACGCTGGCAGGCGTTCGGCCGTCAGCGGCGAAAATGGACTCGTGGATCCTCTGCGCTATCCCGATGACCACTCTGCTCGGCTGAGCCGCCGACGCCTGCTGCAGTACGGCGCGGCCGCCGCGGCGCTCGGCACCATTGGGTCGGTCGGCCCCATGGATCGCGCGCTCGGCGCGACACCGGCGAAGCGACGGATCCGTGAGGCGGGCTCGCTGCCGTTCCCCGGCCGAGCGGTCGGCGCGAAGACCGACGCCTTCCCGTTCGACCACATCGTGCTGGTCATGCAGGAGAACCACTCGTTCGACAACTACCTCGGCATGCTGCCGGTCAGTGGGCAGCCGAAGGCCGACGGGTTCACGTTCAACAAGCGGGACGAGCCGATCAACTGGAACCCGCTCGAGAAAGATCGGATGTACGTCTATCGGCAGTCCGGCGCGATTGGCGCCCAGGACTCGGGCAGCCAGTCGTGGAACGATTCCCATCTCCAGATCGCAGACGGCGCGATGAGCGGTTTCGCCGAGACCGGTCCCGGCTCGATGGGCTACTACAGCGAGGACGAGCTTCCCTTCTACTACTCGCTGGCGAAGACGTTCACGCTTGCCAACCGGTGGTTCTGCTCGGTCCCAGCGCAGACGTACCCGAACCGTCGATTCTTGATGGCGGGCACCGCGACAGGCGTCATCCACACCGGAATGGAGACGCTCACGACGTACCCGAAGAACGGCACGATCTGGGACCAGTTGAGCAAGCACCACATCTCGTGGGCCAACTACTTCAGCGATGCGCCGACCTCGGCGATCATCCTCGACACCGAGCTTCGCCACGCCGCGAACCTGCGACGTATCGAGCAGTTCTATCTCGACGCGGCGCTGGGCAACCTGCCCGCCGTCAGCCTGGTCGACTGCAACATGGGCGCGATCCAAAGCGAGATCCCGGGAGTCATCGAATCGCTCCCCGCACCGGTCCCGACCTTCACGCGGTTGCCCGACACGGCGATCGACATCACGTGTGAGTCCGAGGAGAACCCCGAGGACGTACAGCTCGGTGAGGCGTTCGTCGCGCGGATCGTCAACGCGGTGATGAGCGGGAAGAACTGGGACCGCACGTTGCTGATCTGGTTCTACGACGAGCACGGTGGCTACTACGACCATGTCGCGCCACCACGTGCGCTCGAGCCCGACGGTTGGAAGCCCGACCTTCAGTCGGACAGCCTTCCTGGGGCCTACAACCTGTACGGCCCGCGGATCCCGGCGGTCGTGGTCAGCCCGTACGCGCGTAAGCGCGCCGTGACGAACGTCGTGCACGACCACACTTCGGTGCTCGCCACGATCGAGCGGCAATGGAATCTGCCTGCGCTGACTCGACGCGACGCTAACGCTGCGACGATGGCGGACTTTCTGGATACCGCGAAACCTGCTTTCTACGAGCCGCCGACGCTGGCGAAGCCGGCGAGCGCGACATCCGGGTTGCTGACGGCATACCGGGATGGTCAGCCGAACCCTCCGGCGCCCGGCCAGACGAAGCCAAAGGGCGGCAGCAAGTCTCGTTGACGTCACAATGAGGCGAATGACTACTCGCCGCCGTGTTATCGCGACGCTCGTCACCGCGCTGACGCTGGCTTCCTACGGCATCGCCGGCGCGCTGACGTCCGCACGACCAGCCGTCGCTCAGGTCCTCTCGGCGCCCGCGGGATGTATCCCACGGCTGCTCGTCCTGTCGGCCTTCCCGACCGAGCTTGGGCCGCTGCTGGACCGCACCGATCCGGTGGGCGGCAACGCCGTGCCAGTCGGTGATCACACGTTCTACCTCGGCAACCTCGAGGGCCATCGGGTCGCACTGGCCCTCACCGGGATCGGCCCGGTCAACGCTCGCGACACGACCCGGCTCGCGCTGTCGCACTTCCGATGCGCAGGCAGGTCGACGATCACCGGCGTGGTGTTCTCGGGGGTCGCGGGCGGCGACTACATCGGCGACGTCAACGCAGCCTCGCGCTGGACCGAGGACGGCAAGCACGACATCCCCGTCAGCCGCGCGATGGAGCGGGTTGCTCGTGATGTCGAGCGAGACCACCACTACCGGCTCTCACGCAGCGCTCATCTTCCGAACCTGCCGTGCCTGCCCCTGCTGCCCGCGGACTTGGGCCCGGCCATTACGTTGACCCACGCGCCCACGTTCAAGGTCGGTGGGACGGGACTCACCACCGACCCGTTCGGCGGCAAGGCCTTCCCGTGCATCCCGGGCGCGACCGACATCTTCAGCTGCCGGCCCTGTGACGCCGCGAGCGTCACGCCGAAGGCGCCCCTCACCTTGCTGGAGCGACTGTTGGCCATCGCCAGTCCGAGCTTTGTCACCGGCTATTTCTCGTCGTCGACAGTGGCGGGAACGTACGTCAGCTCGGACAACGAGACTGCCGAGGTCGCGAAGGCGGCCCGGCACGCGGGCCTGCCGTTCATCGGTTTTCGTGGTGTCTCGGACGGCGGCGGCGACCCGTTGCACCTGCCCGGATATCCGTTCAGCTTCTTCGTCTACCAGCAGGTCTCCGCCGACAACGTCGGCGCCGTGGCGTCGGCGTTCATTCACGCGTGGCATGACGCGAGCAGCCTCGGCTGCGAGGGAGCGGCGTCGTGCGACTAGGGCGGTTGCGCGAGGACTGGGAGCACCTTGGCCAGACCGACGCCTATTGGGCGGTGCTCTCCGATCCGGCCAAGCGCGGCGGCAAATGGGACGTCGAGGCCTTCTACGAGTCCGGCAGAGCCGAGATCGGCTACGTGATGTCCTACGTCGAGGCGCTGCGACCGACGTTGCCACGTGCGGACGTGCTCGACTTCGGTTGTGGTCCGGGTCGGCTCACCTTCGCGTTCGGTGAGCACTTCGCACACGCGGTCGGCGTCGACATCTCCGCCTCGATGATCGCTCTGGCTGACCAGCGACGGGGGATGGTCACGAACTGCGACTTCGTACAGAACGATCGCGACGACCTATCTGTCTTCGCTGACGAGAGCTTCGATCTCGTCTACTCCCGCATCGTTTTGCAGCACATCCCGACGAATCTGGCGCGTGAGTACGTGAAGGAGTTCGTCCGGGTGCTGCGCCCGGGCGGCCTCGCGCTGTTCCAGATTCCGGATCGCCTGCTCGGGCCGGTCGACCGGGTGCGCCGCGGCCTGATTCACCTCGTGCGCAGTGGCCGCGACGACGCCGAGAAAGTCCGGATGTTCGGCATCGCACGGGTGGATGTGGAGTCTGACGTGGCCGCCGCGGGAGGTCGGGTCCTGCATGTCGCGCCCGACGGCTCGGTCGGGGACGGCAGCGCGAGCTGGTTGTACGCCGTGGTGCGGGCGACCGATTCGGACGTCCAGTCGCCGCCAGGCCTGCCGGTGTGGCAGACCCCCTGAGGGGGGCTAGATCCGGCCCAGCGTCATGCGGCGCGGTAGACGACGAACGACGCCGCGACGTACTGACAGATGAACGCGGCGATCGTGCAGCTGTGAAAGATCTCGTGGAAGCCGAACCAGCGCGGACTCGGGTTCGGCCGCTTCATCCCGTAGATCAGGCCGCCTGCTGTGTAGAGCAGCCCGCCGACTGCGACCAACACAAAGGCAGCGACTCCCGCGCCGCGCAGCAGCTGGGGGAACACGAACGCCATCGCCCAGCCGAGCCCGATGTAGAGCGGAACGTATGACCACCGAGGAGCGCCTACCCAGAACACCCGGAACACGACGCCGAACAGTGCGGTACACCAGACGGCGGCCATCATCGCGACCCTCGCGTCGCCCTTCAGCGCCAGCACGACGAAGGGCGTGTACGAGCCGGCGATCAGCAGGAAAATATTCGCGTGGTCGAGGCGCTTGAGGCGACGCTCGGCCTGCGGCGACCAGGTCCCGCGGTGGTAGAGCGCGCTGGTGGTGAAGAGCACGAACGACGTCAAGGCGAATGCACCCGCGGCGAGCCGGGCAGACGTTGAGGGTGCCAGCGAGACCAGCACGATGCCCGCGGCGAGTGCGAGAGGCGATGCACCGGCGTGCAGCCAGCCCCGCAGCTTCGGCTTGGCGATGGCTACTGCGGCCATAGCGATCTCGCGGGGGTCGGTCATACGACCAGTGTTGCGCCTAGTTGCCGGTATCCGTTAGCGACCGAGCACTTAACAGTGTGCGAACTCACATCCAGGGTCTGGGCAGGTCGGTCTCAGCAATCATTCAGACCGCGCGGGCACCGTCGTTGGTGAACGAGCCGACGGAGGACACGCATGAGTGACGACGATCTGTTCTGGTCTCCCTTCGCTACCCCGGAGCCTGAGCCGGCTTCGGAGCAGCCACACCCGACCGAGCCCCTCGACACCTCGACCTACGGTCCTGAGTGGCAGGGCGGTCACCTCCAGCCGCAGGTCAGCGACCCGGGCGCTCGCTCGCGCCGCTGGACCGCCCTGGTGGTTGCTGCGACCGCGTTCGTCTTTGGCGGCGGCGGTGTGGCCGTCGGCGCGGACCTGCTGAACCACGACTCGAGCGCACCCGTCACCTCGTCCGGTCTAACCGTTGGCAGCGCGAGCTCGGTGGCCCTGAGCAATGACCCCAAGTCCTACGCCGCGATCGCCGCGAAGGTGCTGCCCTCGGTGGTCAACATCAACGTGACGTCGCAGAGCGAGTCCGACACCGGCTCCGGCATTGTGCTCCGCTCGGATGGCTACATCCTCACCAACAACCACGTCGTGGCTGCCGCCAGCGACGGTGGGCAGATCTCGGTGACCTTCAACGACGGATCTAACAGCACTGCGAAGGTCGTCGGCACAGATCCACTCGACGACCTCGCGGTGATCAAGGTGTCGAAATCCGGATTGACTCCGGCGACGCTCGGTGACAGCTCCGACATCCAGGTCGGCGATCCCGTCCTCGCTGTCGGCTCGCCGCTCGGCCTGCAGGGGACCGTTACGGAAGGAATCGTCTCGGCGCTCAACCGTCCGGTCCAGACCGAGGACGACAGTCAGCAGCAGCAACAGCAGGACCCGTTCGGGTTCGGCTTCGGGGAGAACAGCACGCCGCAGGCGACGACAGAGCCGACGGTGATCGACGCCATCCAGACCGATGCCGCGATCAATCCGGGAAACTCGGGTGGCGCGCTGGTGGACAGTGCGGGTCAGGTCGTAGGGATCAACTCGGCGATCGCATCACTGGGCTCGACTGACCTCAGCGGCCAGAGCGGAAGCATCGGTGTCGGCTTCGCGATTCCGATCAATCAGGCGAAGGTGATCGCCAGCGAGTTGATCGAGACCGGTCATGCGACGCATCCTTTGCTCGGAGTGACGTTGGCCGACGCCACCTCCGCGGACGGCGCTGACCAGGCGCTGGTGCGCTCCGTGACGGCTGGTGGACCGGCTGCGAAGGCTGGACTGAAGGAGGGCGACGTGATCACTGCGATCAACGGGCACCCGACCGCCGGTGCAGATGCGGTGATCGCCTTCGTTCGCTCGTTCCAGCCGGGCGACGACGTCACGGTGACCTACGTCCGCAGCGGCTCGACCAAGACCGCGACTGTCACGCTTTCGGATTCGACGACGAGCTGAGCTGAACTCGACTATGCCCGCAGGACCTCAGGTACTCGTCGTCGATGACGACCCTCAGCTGCGCGAGGCGTTGACAAGGGCACTAGAGCTCGACGACTACCGGGTCACGACAGCGAGCAACGGCGTCAAGGCGCTCGAGGCCGTCGGGCAGAGTCGCCCGGACGTGATGGTGCTCGACGTGATGATGCCCTACGTCGGCGGACTGGACGTCTGCCGCACGTTGCGGAGCAAGAACGACCGGCTGCCGATCTTGGTGCTCACTGCGCGCGACGAGGTTGGTGATCGAGTCGCCGGCCTCGATGCCGGCGCGGATGACTACCTCACGAAGCCGTTCGCGTTGGAGGAGCTGCGCGCTCGGCTCCGGGCCCTGTTGCGGCGTACTGCGGTGGGCGAAGGCGACGATGCTGCGGCACTCGTCTATGAGGACCTGGAGCTCGACCCTGCCGCGCACACCGCGCGACGGGGCGATCGACCGATCGACCTCACGCGGACAGAGTTCGCCCTGCTCGAGCTTCTGATGCGCAATGCCGGCCGGCCGCTGCCTCGCGAGACGATCATGGACCGCGTGTGGGGATGGGAGTCCGAGCCGACGAGCAACTCACTCGAGGTGTTCGTCGGATATCTGCGACGCAAGACCGAGGCGTCGGGCGAGCGGAGGTTGATCCACACCGTGCGCGGGGTCGGATACGTCCTGCGCGGCGACGGGTGAGCGCCGCGGCACAAGGACTGCGTCGTGCCGTAGCGGTAGTCGAGCGGCGTTGGAAGAACGTGCCGATTCGCGGCCGCCTCACCGGTGCGGCTGCGTTCGCTGCAACGTTCGCGATCGTTGCTGTCGTTGCGGTTGCCTACATCGCCGTACAGCATGAGCTCTACAGCAACATCGATAGCCAACTGCGTGACCAGGCAACCAACGAGAAGTACATCCAGGTCGACCCGACGTCGCATCAGCCCGTGGTCGTCAGAGAGCCGGGCGAGAGCTCCGCGGTCGTCCAGGTCGTCGATGCGCAGGGCCAGAGCATCAGGGAAGTGCATGGCCTGACGTTGCCGGTATCGGAGCATGACGTGTCGATCGCGCAGAACGGCGGCACCTGGCTCCGGACCGAGACCGTCGACGGTGCGCCGATGCGGATCCTCACCAGGCAGCGCGTGGCCACCGCGTCCAATGGACAGCAGGGCGCGGTCGCGCTCGAGGTCGCGCTTCCGCTCGGCGCCGCCAACAGCGAGCTGCACAAGCTTCGATTCGCCTTCTTGCTCTTGGTATTGCTCGGGTTCGGCATGACGACGGCAGGCGCGTCGTTCGTCGTACGACGGACCATGCGCCCGGTCGCCCGGCTCACCGCAACGGCTGAGCAGATCGCGTTGACGCGCGACCTCACCACTCGGATCGAGGACTACGGGGCAGACGAGCTCGGTCGCCTTGCGTCGACGTTCAACGGAATGCTCGACGCACTCGAACGCTCACTGGACCAGCAACGGCAGCTCATCCTCGACTCGAGTCACGAGCTGCGTACGCCGCTCGCGAGCCTGCGCACCAATGTCGAGGTGCTCCACGACGTCGAGCGACTCTCGGTCGACCAGCGACGCTCGCTGCTGAACGGGATCGTGACGCAGCTCGACGAGCTCACCGGCCTTGTTGCCGATGTCGTGGAGCTCGCTAGAGGCGAGGCTCCCGAATCAGCGCAGGAGGAGCTCGCTCTCGACGAGCTCGTCGGGCACGCCGTAGACCGCGCGCGTCGGCATTGGCCGAGCCTGGAGTTCCGTGCCGAGCTGAGCCCGGTCGAGGTGCGGGGGGTGCCAGCTCGACTGGACCGGGCGATTGCGAACCTGCTCGACAACGCAGGCAAGTTCAGCTCACCGGGCGGCAGCATCGATGTCGACCTCGACACGAGCGGGATGCTCACCGTCGCCGATCGTGGTCCCGGCATCCCGGAGGAGGCGATCGCGCACGTCTTCGATCGCTTCTATCGCGCGGATGAAGCGAGGGCACTGCCCGGTTCGGGTCTCGGGCTCTCGATCGTCAAGCAGGTCATCGACGGTCATGGCGGAACCGTCGCGATTCACAATCGCCCGTCAGGCGGCACGGTCGTCAGCGTGACGTTGGCGCCGGTTACCCCGCCGATCGACTCCGGGATCCCGCTCGTCGACGCTCGGCACGACGCCTGAGCAACGCGGTTCGCTCCGCGTTTGCATAGTGTGCCGAGATGTCGTGGTTGCGGCTGGACGTCGACAGCGCATCCGCACTTGCCGCGGCGATGCTCGTGCTTTGTGTCATCGCTCATCGCTCGACCGGCCGTCGCGCTCGCTTCCTCGCGGCTGCTTCGTTCGAGATCGCGGTGGTGTCCGCGCTGTTTGCGCTCTGGCAGGTTGCCAACCGGCTGACCCGCGGTCACACCAGCGGCGGAATCAGCCGCGGCCGGTGGATCTGGCACGCCGAGCGGGTCATCTACCTGCCGAGTGAGAAGTCGGTCCAGGACCTGATCATCGGTCATCCGTGGCTGGTGAAGAGCGCGAACTACTTCTACGACACCGCCCACCTGACCCTGATGGTGGTGTTCCTCGTCTGGTTGTGGCTACGCCACCGCGATCGCTATCCGGTCGTGCGCAACACGATCGCCGCGTTTACTGCGATGTCGTTGCTGATCCAGATGGTCGCCGTTGCCCCACCGCGACTGATCGGCGGCACCGGCCTCGTCGACACCGCGGCGGTCTACGGCCAATCGGTATACGCCGCGATTGGGTCTGGCCTGGCGGATCAGTACGCCGCGATGCCCTCGATCCATGTTGGCTGGGCGGTGCTGATCTCGGTTGCGATCGTGACCTGCAGCACCAGTCGCTGGCGGTGGTTCGGTTTGCTGCACGGCTTGGTCACGATCTTTGTGGTCGTGGCCACGGCCAATCACTACTGGCTTGACGGTGTTGCGGCGTGTGCGCTGCTCGTGCCTGCCTGGCTGATTGCACGACTGCTCGAGAGGATTCGCCTCAGATCCAGCCCCGGGTCACCCCAACCGTGGGTCTAGATCCAACACGGTGCATCTTCGTGATGCTGGTTTCGATGTGGATCCGTACTGCACGAGTGGCTGAACCAGATCCGCTTGTGCCATGCGCTTGACGGGATGTTGCGCGCGGCCAGCACCGGATAGAAGAAGCCGAACAGAATCAGCACGGAGGCGAGGTAGCTCGTCGCAACGCTCGCACCGACTGCACGGCGGGCATCACTCGCCGTTCGCTTCCCTATCAACAGGCCGACCGCCATGGTCACGGCAAGCACCATGAACGGCACGTTCGGCAGCATGTAGAACAAGAACATCGTGCGGTGACAGTCGCCCGCCGGCGTACAAGCCGGATCGGTGCTGACCTTGAAAAGCTCCTCGAAGATCCAGGGCAGGTAGCCGAAGGCGAACGTCACGATGACGGCGGCTGCCCGCCAGTCTCGCCGGGAGATCCAGATCCAGATCACCGCGATGAGCGCCGGGATGCTGGCCCACCAGATCGCAGGGTTGCCGATGCCGAGGATTTCCTGGGAGCACGTCGACGCGCCACATCCGCTCGGCGATTGGTAGTAGTACGCGACGGGGCGCTCCAGCAACAGCCAACCCCACGGTCGGGACAGATAGGGATGCGCGGCGTGCAGCGTCTTGTCGTAGTTCCAGATCTCGTGCTGGTAGGTCCACCAGCCGTGCATTACTGACCAGTCGTGGGCCAGCCAGGACTGCCCGTGGTGGATGTAGAGATCGTGGTCGTAGGCGTAGGTGCCGTTCGATGCGAACCAGCCGGTCCAGGACGCGACGTAGACGGCGGCCGGGACCAGGAGCATGACTGCGACGAGCGGCAGCAGCACCCGAACCGCGGCATTGCCGATCAGCCACCAGTCCACCTGGTCGATTCGCAGGCGACGGCCGCCGTCGCTGTGCCAGTTGCGACCGGTCGCGCCTGCGGAGTGCCGAGCGCCGATGTCCCACGCGAGTGCGAGCAGGATGACCGCGGGGATGTAGTAGGCGCCGTTCCACTTGGTCGCGCAGGCAGCGCCGAGGCAGAAGGCGGTCGCCCAGCGCCATGGCCGAAAGCCGATCGAGGGTCCCCAGTCGCGGTAGTCGAGTGGCGCAGTGAGACGTTCGGCGAGCTTGCGGCGGCCCCAGTCGCGGTCGAGCACCAGGGCACCGAAGGCCGCGAGGACCCAGAACATCAGGTAGATGTCGAGCATCGCCGTACGGCTCTGCACGAACTCGAGGCCGTCGAGCGCGAGCAGCGTCCCGGCGATCACGCCCATTGCCGTCGAGCGGAACATCCGGCGAGCGATCCGGGCGACGAGCAGGATCGCGAGGGTGCCGAGGAACGCACCCATGAAGCGGAAGGACAGCGGGCTCGCCGGGTAGACGGTGTGGTGGTAGGTCACGGTCTTGCCGTGGTCGAAGATCGCCTCGCCGATCGCCATCAGCCACTTGCCGAGCGGCGGATGGACGACGAACCCGGACGACGTCATCGGCCCGTTGGTCTCGACGCCGTGGTGGAGAAGGGACCAGCTGTCGTGGACGTAGTAGGTCTCGTCGAACACGATGCTGTTCGCGTTGTGCAGGGTGTGGCCACCAGGCCGGGTGATGCGCCAGAAGCGGGCGATGCCGCCCAGCAGCGTGACCGCGAGCGTCAGGAGCCAGCCGCGTAGCCGGTCGTCCGGCATCGGCCGCACCAGGCGTGCGCGGATGCGGTCGAGGGTCGGGTCTGGGGAGACGGGTGCTGCCGGTGCCGGCTCGTCGAGGACAGCTTCGGCCGACGGCATGTCGCTCATCGTATGAAGCCACTGGCCGCCGTCCGGCCGCATGGCCGGTTGAATGGGTGGATGCCGTTGGTCCTCGCTGCGACGCCCATCGGTGATCCACATGACGCATCGGCGCGGCTGATCGAGGCGCTGGCCCAGGCTGACGTCATCGCCGCCGAGGACACACGGCGGCTGCGACGGCTCGCCACAGCGCTCGGGGTGACGGTCACCGCCAAGGTTGTCGCTGTCTTCGACGCGGTCGAGCGTGGCCGGGCGAGTGGCTTGCTGGACGAGGTCGAGGCCGGCCGGACCGTTGTCCTTGTCAGCGATGCCGGCGTACCGCTCGTCTCCGACCCCGGTTACGTCCTCCTGACAGCGGCGATCGAGCGCGGGCTGCCGGTGACGGTCCTGCCGGGTCCTTCCGCTGTGACCACGGCAATCGCCGTCGCGGGCCTCCCCGTGGACCGCTGGTGCTTCGAGGGTTTCCTGCCACGCAAGTCTGGTGAGCGGCGGTCGCGACTCGCCGAGCTTGCGAAGGACTCGCGGGCACTGGTCATCTTCGAGTCACCGAAGCGGCTGGCTGTGACGCTAGGGGACGTGGCCGCGGCGTTCGGCGCTGATCGTCGCGCGGCAGTCTGCCGAGAGCTCACCAAGACCTACGAGGAGGTACGCCGAGGGACGGTCCGCGAGCTTGCGGACTGGGCGGCTGGCTCCGAGGTGCTTGGCGAGGTGACGGTCGTCGTCGCCGGCGCGCCTCGAGTGGCGCCCGAGGTCGACCCCGAGGCGTTGCGTGACCAGGTCGCCGGGCGAGTAGCCGCTGGCGCGAGTCGTCGCGATGCAGTCGACGCGGTGGCTGCTGCCAGTGGTCTGCCGCGACGGGTCGTCTACGGCGCGGCAACGCGATCGTTCGACTGAGCAAGGTTTCCCAGCTGGGGATGAACCGGTGGATTACCGGTGCGTTCACAGCCATTTCGGGGGACAACTGGCCGTCAGTTGTGGACATCGTTGTGCATGAAAAAAGATCTCGAAAATACTTCTGGAAACCCCTTGTGCAGGTTGCGTCTACCCACTAGAAATCCGTCTGTCACCGGAAACGGAGACCACGCAGAGGGGGCCCTGGGCAACCGGGGAACCCAAAGCAACGCAAGATGCGAAGCACCTTGGCAACAGGGTGTGACGTACTCGGGCAACCGGGACTGCTCGTCGAGGTTCTAGGCAACTAGGGCAACGGCGGACGGCTTCGGGAACGCCAGGTACGACGCGACGCGAGGCGGCTGGGCTCTAGGCAACTAGAACACTCAGGCGAGGCGCGGAGCGAGTGGTTCGGGAGACCGGATCGCATCGCGGCTTACCTGCCTCGGGCAACCGGAGCGTGGTGGCAGCGGGGCATCGAGTGGGTCGTCGGGACCGGAGTCAGGTTCTTTGCAACGCACGGTTGCTGGGCGATCGGCCTTGGTTGATCAACTAGCACTGCCGGTGCAGCAGGGAACCGAAGCGAAGCCCCTCCGTCTCATACACGGAGGGGCTTCGCGCTATTTTCGCCAGGTTTTGCGGCGCGGCCGCGGTCCGACACTCGACTTCGCGTCATTTGATTGGCGCTGATCAATAGGCTCAAACCCATGTCACGCCAGATCCTTGCCGCGGTGGCGTGGCCTTACGCGAACGGTCCGCGGCACATCGGCCACGTCGCCGGCTTCGGCGTACCTTCCGATGTCTTCAGCCGGTATCACCGCCTCGCCGGCAACAACGTCCTGATGGTCAGCGGCACGGACGAGCACGGCACCCCGATCCTGGTGCAGGCCGACCAGGAAGGCGTGACGCCGCGGCAGCTCGCCGATCGCTACAACCGGGTCATCGCCGAGGATCTGCAGCGCCTCGGGCTGTCTTATGACCTGTTCACCCGGACCACGACGCGCAATCACTACGCCGTCACGCAGGAGATCTTCCGCACTCTGCACCGCAACGGCTACATGGTCGAGCGGACGACCAAGGGTGCCATCTCGCCATCGACCGGCCGCACGCTGCCGGACCGCTACATCGAGGGGACCTGCCCGATCTGCGGGTACGACGGGGCGCGGGGCGACCAGTGCGACAACTGCGGCAACCAGCTCGACGCCGACGCGTTGATCAACCCGCACTCGCGGATCAACGGCGAGGTTCCGGCGTTCGTCGAGACCGAGCAGTTCTTTCTCGACCTGCCTGCGTTGGCCGATGCGCTGGGCTCCTGGCTGCAGACCCGCACGGACTGGCGACCCAACGTCCTGAAGTTCTCGCTGAACCTCATCGACGACCTCAAGCCGCGGGCGATGACCCGTGACATCGACTGGGGTGTGCCGATCCCGCTGCCGGGCTGGGAGGACAACCCGACCAAACGGCTCTACGTCTGGTTCGACGCGGTCATCGGATATCTGTCGGCCTCCATCGAGTGGGCTCGTCGCAGTGGTGACGCCGATGCCTGGCGGGCCTGGTGGACCGATCCCTCGGCCGAGTCGTACTACTTCATGGGCAAGGACAACGTCACGTTCCACTCCCAGATCTGGCCGGCCGAGCTACTCGGCTACGACGGACTGGGCTCGAAGGGCGGGACCCCTGGCGAGTACGGCAAGCTGCAGCTGCCGACCGAGGTCGTGTCGAGTGAGTTCCTCACCATGGAGGGCCGCAAGTTCTCTTCGAGCCGGTCGGTCGTCATCTACGTACGTGACTTCCTCGATCGCTACTCCGCCGACTCACTGCGCTACTACCTGACAGCGGCAGGGCCTGAGACCAATGACACCGATTTCACTTGGTCGGAGTTCGTTCGCCGCAACAACGACGAGCTGGTCGCGGCCTGGGGCAACCTGATCAACCGCACGTTGTCGTTTACGGCTAAGAACCTCGGGTCGTTGCCGGCGGCCGGGGAGCTCACCGACGTGGATCGCGAGTTGCTCGCGGCGACGTCGGGCGCGTTCGCGACGGTCGGTGCGGACCTCGAGCGGTCGCGGATGCGGGCCGCCCTGTCCGAGTCGATGCGGGTCGTCTCCGAGGCCAACAAGTACCTCTCCGAGCAGGCGCCCTGGAAGCTGCGCGAGTCCGAGCCGGAGCGCATGGCGACGATCCTGCACGTGGCGCTGCAGGCCGTCAGCGACTGCACGACGATGCTCGCCCCATTCCTGCCACAGACGTCGCAGCAGGTGCATCAGCTGCTCGGTCGTGAGGGCGTGCTCGCACCGCAGCCGGAGCTCCGCGAGGTCGACGACCTCGACGGTGGCCCGTCGTACCCGGTACTGACCGGCGACTACGCCACCTCGGTCCGGTGGGCGAGCGACCCGCTCAATGTCGGTACGCCGGTCGAGGCGCCGACGCCGCTGTTCGCCAAGCTGGACCCGAGCATCGTCGACGAGGAGCTCGCCCGCCTGGAGGGTGAGTGACGACCTCGGCGTCCGGTCGCAACCGAGAAGCCAAGCGGGACGGTGAGGCGCCACCGGCTCCGCCGCCGTTGAGCACGCCCGCGATCGACAGCCACTGCCATCTCGATCTGATGAAGACCGATGTCGAGGAGATCATGGCGGCGGCGCGTGAGGTCGGGATCGAGCGCGTCGTGCAGATCGGGATCGACGTGCCGTCGTCGCAGTGGAGCGTCGAGCTGGCTGCGTCACGAGACGACGTATGGGCGGCGGTAGCCGTGCATCCCAACGAAGCGCATGCCGCGGCTGAGGTCGAGTGGGACGAGATCGCGCGGCTTGCCGCGCATCCGCGGGTGGTCGCGGTCGGCGAGACCGGTCTCGATCACTTCCGGACCGAAGACTCCGGGTGGGGACCGCAGGAGGAGTCGTTCCGGCGGCACATCTCGATCGCCAAGCAGTCCGGCAAGGCCGTGATGATTCACGACCGTGACGCGCACGAGGATGTGCTTCGGGTGCTGGAGAGTGAGGGCGCTCCGGAGCAGGTGATCTTCCACTGTTTCTCCGGCGACGCCGACTTTGCGCGCAAGTGCGCGGATCGCGGCTACGTCATGTCGTTCGCCGGGAACGTGACCTTCAAGAACGCGCAGGACCTTCGCGATGCCGCAGCCATTGCGCCACTGGATCAGTTGCTCGTCGAGACCGACGCGCCGTTCCTCACCCCGATGCCCCATCGCGGCGCGCCCAACTCGCCGTACCTCGTGCCGTTGACGGTGCGAGCGATCGCCGAGGTGAAGGGCATCGACGAGGCCGAGGTCGCGGCGGCTGTCACCGCGACCGCCGCGCGAGTTTTCGGCTGGTAGTGCAAGCCGGATTGCTAGGACCCGCGGAGATCCGTGGGCTTGCCGAGTCCCTCGGCGTGCGGCCGAGCAAGTCGCGCGGCCAGAACTTCGTCATCGATCCGAACACCGTGCGTCGGATCGCTGCCGCGGCGGAGCTGAGCCGCGACGATGTAGTGGTCGAGGTCGGCCCGGGCCTCGGGTCACTGACGCTCGCGATGCTGCCGCTGGTCGCCAAGGTCGTCGCGGTAGAGATCGAGCCGGCGTTCGCGACGGCGTTGCCAGACACCGTCGCGAATCACGCGCCGGAGTACGCCGATCGGCTCGAGGTCATCGAAGCCGACGCGTTGCGGCTCGACGGCCTGTCCTCGGAGCCGACCGCGTTGGTGGCCAACCTGCCGTACAACGTCGCCGTGCCGGTGCTGCTGCAGCTGCTCGAGGTCGTGCCGTCGCTGCGACACGGGCTGGTCATGGTCCAGGCGGAGGTTGCTGACCGGCTGACCGCTGCGCCCGGGTCGCGGGTCTACGGCGCGCCGACCGTGAAGCTCGCTTGGTGGGCGAAGGCGGAACGGGCTGGCGCGGTGCCGCGGGGCGTCTTTTGGCCGGTGCCTAACGTCGACTCTGGGCTGGTGCGGTTCCGGTGCACACCGCCGCCGGAGACGACGGCGTCACGCGTACAGGTGTTCGCCGTGATCGACGCGGCGTTCACGCAGCGCCGGAAGATGCTGCGTGCGGTGCTCGCCGATTGGGCGGGCTCGTCAGCGGCCGCCGAGGCAGCCCTGGTCGCAGCCGGCGTCGACCCGACCTGGCGCGGCGAGCGACTCGATGTCGAGGCATTCGCGCGGATTGCTGAGCACCGTCCTTAGCTGGCACCCATACGATCGATCTGGTGTCGGCCCAGAGTGTGACCGTCCGGGTGCCGGCGAAGGTCAACCTGCACCTCGGTGTCGGTCCACTGCGCGCTGATGGCAAGCACGAGTTGCACACGATCTACCACGCCGTCAGCCTCTTCGACACCGTCGTGGTCGAGCGCGCCGAACAGCGCGGAATCACCGTCGAGGTCGAGGGTGAGGGAGCCGGCGACGTACCGCTGACTGACGACAATCTCGCGGTCCAGGCAGTTCGTGCCGTCGCTTCGGTCGCTGGCGTCGACAGCGGTGCGCACGTCCGGTTGCGCAAGGACATCCCGGTTGGTGGCGGCCTGGCCGGCGGCAGTGCAGACGCCGCTGCGGCGTTGGTCGCCGCTGATGCACTGTGGGGGGCGAAGCTGCCGCAGCGTGACCTCGAGCGGCTGGCGGCGGCACTCGGCAGCGACGTGCCGTTCCTGTTGCACGGTGGTACCGCACTTGGTACCGGGCATGGCGAGATCGTGTCGCCGGTGCTCAGCCGAGGCGAATGGAACTGGGTGCTTGCGGTTGCGGAGTCTGGGTTGTCGACGCCGACTGTCTACGCCGAGCTCGACCGGCAGCGCGGCGATGACACCTATGTCGAGGCCTCACCGCCTGACGACGTGCTGACCGCATTGCGCGCAGGGGATCCCGTCGCGCTTGGGCAGGCACTTCGCAACGACCTGCAGGCTCCGGCGTTGCAGCTGCGCCCGAACCTGGCACGGGTGCTCGAGGCGGGGCGCGAGCTGGGTGCAACGGGCGGGATCATCTCTGGCTCAGGGCCGACCGTGGCGCTGCTGGCCGAGACGCCGGGTGACGCCGTACGGATTGCCGCCGCCCTTGCGGGCTACGACGTGTGCCGGACAGTGCGTCGCGCGACCGGGCCGGCGCCCGGCGCGCGGGTCGTCCCTTAGGCGAGCTTGGCCTGGATCCGCTCTGGCGATGGCCAGCGGACGTCATACGCAAGGCCGAGCTTCTCCATCGTCCAGATGATCCGGCCGGTCGAGTCGAGCTGTCCTCGTAGTACACCGTGACGGGCGGCGGTCGGGTCTGCGTGGTGCAAGTTGTGCCAGGACTCGCCCATCGACGGGATTGCGAGCCACCACACGTTGCCGGCCTTGTCGCGGCTGGTGAACGGTCGCTTGCCGACCGCGTGACAGATCGAGTTGATCGACCAGGTCACGTGGTGCAGTAGCGCGACGCGGACCAGGCTGGCCCAGAAGAACGCCGTGACCGCGCCCTGCCACGCGAACCCGGACCACAGGTAGCCGACAAGCGGCGGAGCGAGCAGGCTCACGCCGGCTAGCCACGGGAACGCCCTGGAGATCTTCACGATCGAGGGGTCGGCGAGCAGGTCGGGGGCATACCGCTCGTGGTTGGTCTGCTCGATGTCGAACATCCAGCCGATGTGGGCGTGCCACAGGCCCTTGACCAGCGAGCGCAGGTCTTCGCCGTACTTCCACGGGGAGTGCGGGTCACCCTCGCGGTCGCTGTAGGCGTGGTGGCGGCGGTGGTCGGCGACCCAGCGGATCACCGGTCCCTCGATCGCCAAACTGCCAGCGATCGCCATCGTGGCGCGGATCGCCTTCTTGGCTTTGAAGGCGCCGTGGGTGAAGTAGCGGTGGAAGCCGACGGTGATGCCGTGCCCGGAGATCGCGTACATCACGAAGGCGATCACGATGTCGTGCCAGCCGATTCCCCAGCCCCAGGCGACCGGTACGGCGGCGGCGACGGCAAGCAGCGGCACGATGATCAGGACAAGAAGGATCACCTGTTCAGCGCGGGCCGCGCCCTTCGTGCGGACCAGGCCGGTGACCGGCAGCGAAGCGCGAGTCCCTAGTGGGGTTTCGACCTCGTCGGCCGCTGGGGTGAGCGTCTGCGTCATCGCGAGCTGTCCTCTCGGGCGAGGCTCAATCGTTGCACGTTCCATGTGTACGACCGGCCGAGATCGTCATACCCGGCAATAACCCTCACGACCATGCCTGATCTTGGACGACGTACCTCAGGTAGGCCGTCTGCTCCTCTACTGACCTCGCCGTTCAGGCGTCGCGTGCGTTCACGGTTCTGGGGGGTTACTCGGGTCCCACAGGTCACCCGGTGCCCGAGCACTCATGAGCCGAGTGTCTCGCGCCGCCGCCCGAGAGGTGCGGTGGCGGACATGTGGTCATAGATGACCGTTATCCCGCCCTCGCACATCGCCGTAGGCTTCCGTCGGTAATCCCGGGTGGTCTAACGGCATGACGCAGGCTTTTGGTGCCTTGAGATTGGGGTTCGAATCCCTACCCGGGAGCAAATATCCTTCTTACCGAGGTAACTGAGCGACACAAGCGCACCTCGATAGGCTGGCGCCTCAACCCGCCGCTCTGGAGTTCATGTGACCAACCACGCACCTGCTGCTGTGGTGGTGCTTGCGGCGGGTGAGGGCAAGCGGATGAAGTCCGAGCTTGCCAAGGTGCTTCACGCGATCTGCGGTCGCAGCCTGCTCGGCCACGTGCTCGCCGCTGCCGACCCGCTCGGTGCGGCTCAGTCGGTGGTCGTTGTCGGCCACCGGCGCAACCAGATCATCGAGCACCTCGAGGAGATCGAGTCCTCCGCGATCCCGGTAGTACAGGAGGAGCAGCTCGGCACGGGGCACGCGGTGCGGATGGCGCTCAAGGCCGCCGGCGTACCCGGCGAGGGCACCGTCCTCGTCCTGCCCGGCGACGCTCCGCTGATCACGACCGAGTCCCTGCAGGCACTGCTGGAAGAGCACACGCGATCGGCCGCAGCGGCAACGTTGCTGACCAGCGAGGTCTCCGACCCGCACGGCTACGGCCGCGTCGTACGGCGTGCAGATGGCCAGGTCACCGCGATCGTCGAGGAGCGCGATGCCGACGAGGCAGCCCGCGCGATCCGCGAGGTCGGGACGAGCATCTACGCCTTCGACGGCGCAAAGCTCCGTGCCGCCCTCGCCAGGGTCACAGCCGATAACGCGCAGGGCGAGGAGTACCTCACCGACGTGATCGGCCTGCTCGTCGGTGACGGCGAGATCGTGTCGGCGGTGTCCGCACCCGAGGCCGAGACGCTCGGCGTCAACGACCGGATTCAGCTAGCGACCGTTCGCCGAACCATGCGCGATCGGATCGTCGCCCACTGGATGCGCGAGGGCGTCACGATCATTGATCCGCAGACGACCTGGATGGGGGTACGCGTCACGCTCGACCCGGACTGCGTGATCCACCAGAACACCCAGCTCCACGGGGCGACCCACATCGCGTCGTTCGCCGAGGTCGGCCCCGACAGCACGCTGCGCAACACCAAGGTCGGCCGAGGCGCAAAGGTTGTGAAGTCGCACTGCACCGGCGCGGAGATCGGCGAGGAGGCCGACGTCGGTCCGTTCTCCTACCTCCGGGCCGGCACGAAGCTCGGGGCTCGCGGCAAGATCGGCGCCTACGTCGAAACCAAGAAGGCCGTCATCGGCGACGACACCAAGGTTCCGCATCTGTCGTACGTCGGTGACGCCGAGATCGGTGAGCGCTCGAATATCGGAGCAGCGACCGTCTTCGTCAACTACGACGGCGTCGACAAGCACAAGACCGTGGTCGGCGACGACGTGCGAGTGGGCTCGGACTCGATGCTGGTGGCACCCGTCACGATCGGGGACGGCGCCTACACGGCTGCCGGCTCGGTCATCACGGTGGACGTCCCACCAGGCGCTCTGGGAGTTGCCCGGGAGAAGCAGCGCAACATCGAAGGATGGGTTGAAAAGCGTCGCCCTGACTCAAAAGCGGCTGATGCCGCGAGGCGGGCCCGCGGCGAGGGTGAACAACAGGTGACAATGGAGGCGACTTCCCCGGTCGACGCTAGTGAGAAGGCAGATCAGTGACCGGCATCAAGACCCACGGCGAGAAGACCCTGCTGCTCTTCTCAGGCCGCGCCCACCTCGCACTCGCGGCCGAGGTGGCGGAGCACGTCGGCATCGCGGTCAGCCCAACGCAGATTCGCGAGTTCCCCAACGGGGAGATCTACGCCCGGCCCGAGGAGTCTGTCCGCGGCTGCGATGCCTTCGTGATCCAGTCCTTCGGGCCGCCGATCAACAAATGGATCATGGAGGCGCTGATCATGGTGGACGCGCTCAAGCGCGCGTCCGCCAAGCGGATCACCGTCGTCATGCCGTTCTATCCGTATGCCCGGCAGGACAAGAAGCACCTCGGCCGGGAGCCGATCTCCGCTCGGCTGCTCGCCGACATGTTCAAGACGGCGGGTGCCGACCGGCTGATGTCGGTCGATCTGCACACGGCGCAGATCCAGGGCTTCTTCGACGGCCCGGTCGACCACCTCTTCGCACTGCCGCTGCTCGCGGACTACGTTGCCGACAAGTACGGCGGTGAGTTCACTGTCGTCTCCCCGGACACCGGCCGGGTCCGGATGGCCGAACGCTGGGCCGACCGGCTCGGCGGGGCCCCCGTCGCATTCGTGCACAAGACCCGCGACCCGAAGGTGGCCAACCAGGTCGTCGCTCACCGAGTGGTCGGTGACGTCGAGGGCCGGCGTTGCCTGCTGATCGACGACATGATCGCCACGGGCGGCACCATCACCAAGGCCGCCGACATCCTGCTCGACTCGGGCGCGACCGAGGTGATCGTGGCAGCGACGCACGGAGAGTTCTCCGAGCCGGCGATCGACCGGCTGAAGAACAGCCGGATCTCCGAGGTCGTCGTGACCAACACGCTTCCGCTGACCGATGAGCAGCTCTACCCCGGACTCACCGTGCTCTCGATCGCGCCGCTGCTCGCACGCGCGATTACCGAGGTCTTCCAGGACGGCTCGGTCACCAGCCTGTTCGACGGCAACGCCTAGCCGCGGCTTGACTTTGCCGGGTTTCGCGCATTTTCAGGGCTTCACCTAGACTCGTTCGCGCTTCCCAGCGCTGATCATCAGCGTCGCTAATCAAGGAGTCATTGCTGTGCCCGAGGTCCGTATCGCCGCTGAGCCGCGCACCGAGTTCGGCAAGGGTGGCG
>DATAVE010000139.1:0-1995 GCA_036267875.1 Mycobacteriales bacterium | reverse complement strand
CGGCCCGGGCGGCAACGCCGAGCTGCTCGGCCTCTATTTCGCCGATGCCGACCAGCACCTCGAGCATCGGCTCTTCATCGACCACGACCAGCCGAACTGCCGCAGCCGCGTCACCTACAAGGGTGCGCTGCAGGGCGACGGTGCGCGGACAGTGTGGATCGGCGACGTCCTGATTCGTGCAGCTGCGACCGGCACCGATACGTACGAAGAGAACCGAAACCTGCTGCTCGGCGACCGGGCGCGCGCCGACTCGGTCCCAAACCTGGAGATCGAGACCGGCGAGGTCGTCGGAGCCGGGCACGCGAGCACCACCGGTCGCTTCGATGACGAGCAGCTCTTCTACCTGATGGCCCGCGGCATCCCCGAGGACGAGGCGCGTCGCCTCGTCGTACGCGGCTTCTTCGCCGAGATCGTCGAGCGGATCGGCGTACCCGAGGTACGCGATCGGCTGCTCGCCGCGGTTGAGAGCGAGCTTGTGCGATGAGCTTCACCCGCGCGTGTGCGCTGGCTGATCTCGCCGAGGACGCCGCTCTCGCCGTCGAGATCGACGGCGTTGCGATCTGTCTCGCGCGTTCGCAGGGCGAGGTGCTTGCGCTGCTTGACGAGTGTTCGCACGCCGAGGTCGCGCTCTCCGATGGCGAAGTCACCGAGGGCACCATCGAGTGCTGGCTCCACGGATCGCGCTTCGACCTGCGCACCGGCAAGCCGATCGGCCCACCCGCGACTGAGGCAGTCGCGACCTATCCCGTACGCATCGACGGCGACGACGTCTACGTCGCCGTGAAGGAGTAGCAGCCAAGTGGCAACGTTGGAGATCAAGAACCTGCACGTGACGGTCGCTGCGGACGGCGACGGCACCGAGCCGCGCGAGATCCTCAGCGGTGTCGACCTGACGGTCAAGCAGGGCGAGACCCACGCGATCATGGGGCCGAACGGCTCCGGAAAGTCCACGCTGGCCTATTCGATCGCCGGCCACCCTCGCTACACCGTCACCGGAGGCAGTGTCACGCTCGACGGCACCGACGTGCTGGCGATGACGGTCGACGAGCGCGCTCGTGCGGGACTGTTCCTGGCGATGCAGTACCCCGTCGAGGTTCCGGGCGTCAGCGTCTCCAACTTCCTTCGTACCGCGATCACCGCTGTATCCGGCGAGGCGCCGAAGCTGCGCACCTGGGCGAAGGAGCTCGGCGCGGCGTTCGATCGCCTCGCCATCGACCCCTCGTTCAAGGAGCGCTCACTCAACGAGGGCTTCTCCGGCGGCGAGAAGAAGCGCCTGGAGATCCTGCAGCTCGAGATGCTCGAGCCGAAGATCGCCGTACTCGACGAGACCGACTCGGGCCTCGACGTCGACGCACTCCGCGTGGTCTCCGAGGGTGTGAACCGGGTCCGCGATGCCGGTGCAACCGGCACGCTGCTGATCACGCACTACACGCGAATCCTGCGCTACATCAAGCCGGACCACGTCCACGTGTTCGTGGCGGGGAGGATCGTCGCCGAGGGCGGTCCCGAGCTGGCCGACACTCTCGAGGCGGAGGGCTACGAGAAGTTCACCGGAAGCACCGGATGACCTACGACGTCGCTGTGGTTCGCAAGGACTTCCCGATCCTCGAACGGGAGGTCCGCCCTGGCGTGCCGCTCGTCTACCTCGACAGCGCGGCGACCTCGCAGAAGCCTACGAAGGTGCTCGATGCGATGCGCGAGCACGACGAGCAGCACAACGCCAACGTGCATCGCGGGATCCACACGCTCGCTGAGGAAGCCACCGCGGCGTACGAAGGCGCGCGTACGAAGGTTGCAGAGTTCATCGGCGCGCCCCACCGCCGCGAGGTCGTCTTCGCCAAGAACTCCAGCGAGGCGCTCAACCTGATGGCGCAGACGTTGCCGTTCGGTCCCGGCGACGAGGTCGTCGTGACCGAGATGGAGCACCACTCCAACCTGGTGCCCTGGCAGATGGCATGTGCTCGCACCGGTGCGACCCTGAAGTGGATCGGGCTG
>DATAVE010000138.1:0-45339 GCA_036267875.1 Mycobacteriales bacterium | reverse complement strand
TGGCCGGGGGTCATCGCCAAGCTGCTCGAGGCTGGAGCCGCCGATGCCTGGCTCACGCCGATCGTCATGAAGAAGGGCCGACCGGCTCACACGTTGTCCGCCCTTGTTTCCGCTGGCGCGAGCGAAGCGGTCCAGCGAGCGGTATTCGCCGAGACCTCCACGATTGGTGTGCGCTGGTACGCCGTCGGCAAGCGCGCCCTGCATCGGGAGACCATCTCGGTCGAGATCGACGGGCTGACGATTCGAGTCAAGCTGTCCTTCGACAACGGCCTGATGGTCAGCGCAACTCCGGAGTTCGAAGACGTCGCTGCTGCGGCGGCGGCCCTCGGCGTACCGGTCAAGGAGATGCTCGCGGCCGCCAACGGCGCAGTCCGCAACGCGCTGCTGCAACCGACTGAACCAGCATGAGCATTGCCGTCATTGCGACGGTCTTCGCGCTGATCGTCCCGGCGGAGCTTCCGGACAAGACCTTCGTCGCGACGCTGGTCCTCACTACCCGCTTTCGCGCTGTCCCGGTCTTCGTCGGCGCGGCGCTCGGCCTGGCGGTCCAGGCGGCGATCGCGGTCGCGGCCGGCAGTGCCGTCGCGCAGCTGCCGAAGACGCCGGTCCATGCAGTCAGCGCCGCGATCTTCGCGCTCGGCGCCGTACTGATGCTTCGCTCGATCGAAGACCCAGAAGCCGAAGAACGCGAAGTTATCGAAGAGGTCGCGGCCGCCCCTGCGGAACCAAGCACGCTTCGCGTCGTCACGACGACGTTCGTCGTGCTGTTCCTCGCCGAGTGGGGCGACCTCACTCAACTGCTGACGGCCTCGCTGTCGGCGAAGTACAACGACCCGCTCTCGGTCTTCCTCGGCTCAGCCGCTGGGCTGGTCGCCGTCGCAGGACTGGCGGTGCTGGGTGGCAAGGCACTGCTCAAGGTTCTGCCGATGTTGTGGATTCGCCGCATCGCGGCGGCGGCATTTGGTGTTATCGCTGTAGTCACAGCATTGGACGCAGCCGGCGTTCTCTAGGCCGTGCAAACCTTGATCCGTAGAAACACCGAGCCGTCAGGAGTCCGAGTGCGTCCCGCCAGGCGGCTGATGCCGCTGATCGTCGCCGCCGTCTCGGTGGTTCCGTTGGTGTGCGCGGCATCGGTCAGCGCGAGTCCGGCCGACGATCCACCCCCCATTCCGACTGACTCACCGACCGCCTCCCCGACCGCCTCGCCTGCGCCGGTCCCGACGCCCACCGACAGCCCGACGGCATCGCCGACGCCGACCCCGACCGGCAGCGCAACGCCGACGCCAACCCCGACCGACACGTCGACGCGGCCACACATTGTCGTCACCCGCGGCAACTACGCGCCCAACTCCGCCGACACCGTCCGGACCTTCGCACCGAGCGGGCCCGGTCCGTATCCGGCAGTTCTGTTCATCCACGGCGGCGCCTGGGGCCGCGCTCGACCGAACGTCTACGAGTTCCGGTTCGGACGGCGACTAGCCGCGCAGAACAGCTGGGTCGTAGCAGTTATCGGTTACCCGACCAAGATCCCGCGCGAGCGCAAGGTCGAGCCGCACGCGATCCGGACGGCGCTGGTGCACCTGGCAAACCGCGATGACGTCGACCCGCACTCCGTCGCGCTGTGGGGCGAGTCGTCTGGCGGCCAGCTCGCACTGCTCGCGGCGTACCGGGACGCGATGACCACTGATCCGCTCGTCGACGCCGTCGTGTCGATCAGCGGTCCGACCAACATGCGGATCGAGTACTCCTCGCTCGCTGAGACCGCGCTGGGGGCGGTGCTGCGCTTCGAGGGACTCTCGCCCAGTGCCGCGCGCGCAAGAGGCTCGGCTCGCTACCGGCTCACTTCCCCGGTCGCACTAGTCCGGTCTCGAGACCCGGCCACGTTCCAGGCGATCAGCCGGCACGACCCGCTCGTGCCTCCGATCCAGGTGAACGAGCTGACCCAACGGCTGGCCGCCGAGCACGTCATGCACCAGACGGTGCACGTGCGTGGCAGCGGTCACTCGACGACGATCGAGAACCAGCGGCCAATCGGCGCCAGCCACGATGTCGAGGCCCTGGCGACCGCATTCCTCACCGGTAGCTTCACCGCCACCTGACCTGTCCGTCGCTTGGCAAGCCACAGCAACGCCAAACACGGGCAAACTCAGACACATGCGCGAAGTGATTGCGACGCCCAATGCCCCGAGCTCGCCGCTGTTCAGTCAGGGCATCCGGACCGGCAACCATGTCTACGTCTCCGGCATGGTCGGTATCGACACAAGCACTGGAAGCCTGGCTGGCACGACTATTCAGGAACAGACCAGGCAGGCACTGGCGAACTGTCAGGCCGTGCTGCTCGCCGCCGGCGGCACCCTCGAGCATGTCGTCGAGATTGGAGTGCTCTTGACCAACCCGGCGGACTTCGCCGGCATGAACGAGGAGTACACAACCTGGTTTGCGGCTGACCCACCGACTCGCTACGTGGCAAGACTCGGCGTCGAGCTCCCCGGCGTACTCATATCTATCCGCATGACCGCCTACCTCGGCTAGCTCGTCAGAGCCAGCCAGCCTTAGTAGGACTTTGCCTACTGTGAGTGGGTGGCAGGCCAGGTGTTCGGCGCAGATAGCGAGGTCGGTCTGCTTCGCACGGTCGTGCTTCACCGGCCGGGTCCGGAGATCAAGCGGCTGACACCGCGCAACTCGGCCGATCTGCTCTTCGACGCGATCCCCTGGGTCGAGCGCGCGCAGGAGGAGCACGACATCTTCGCTGACACGCTGGCGAACAACGGGGTCGAGATCCTGGCCTTGCGTGACCTCATCGTGGACGCGCTGAAGGTCGACGAAGCCCGGGGCGCGCTGCTCGAACAGACGCTGGTCGACTGCAGGATCGG
The DNA here is from genome assembly GCA_036267875.1 of Mycobacteriales bacterium. GTDB lineage: Bacteria > Actinomycetota > Actinomycetes > JAFAQI01 > JAFAQI01 > DASZTV01. The sequence goes on along the minus strand of DATAVE010000138.1, from coordinate 42,466 downwards.
TGATGAGCTGCGTCGTGCGCTTGCCAAGCACCTCGACGGGATGACGGCCGCCGAGTTCACCGACGTGATGATCGGCGGTCTCTCGTACGACGAGCTTGGTGCCGGCAACGGCGTCGTCGCGCAGCTGCTGTCGCCGGAGGAGTTCGTCGTGCCTCCACTACCCAACCTGATGTTCACCCGAGACTCGGCCGTCTGGATCGGCGACCAGGTCGCCGTCACCAGCCCGAGCATGCCGGCCCGCCGTCGCGAGGCCTGGCTGACCGAGATCGTCTACCGCCACCATCCGCGTTTCGCCGGTACGCCGATCGTCTACGAGCCGACCGACGACTGGCTCGAAGGCGGCGACGTGCTCTTGCTCGCGCCCGGCGTCGTCGCGATCGGCGTCGGGCAGCGCACTCACCCCGAAGGAGTCGAGACCCTCGCCGGTCGACTGTTCACCCACGGTTTAGCCCACACGGTCCTCGCCGTTCCCGTCGCGCAGGAACGCGCGACGATGCACCTCGACACGGTGTGCACGATGGTCGACGTCGACGCGGTCGTTATGTATCCCGCGGTCGCGAACTCCCTCATTGCGATTGTCGTGAGGACCGACGGCAACGGCAGGCAGCAGGTGAGCAGGCCCCAACCGTTCCTCGCCGCGGCCGCCGAGGCGATGGAGGTCGACGAGCTGCGCGTCATCGACACCGGGCTCGACGCGGTAACCGCAGAGCGTGAGCAGTGGGACGACGGAAACAACACCCTCGCGCTCGCGCCGAGGCTCGCAGTCGGATACGAGCGCAACGTGGTGACCAACGCGCGCCTGGAAGCCGCCGGCATAGAGGTGTTGCGCATCCCGGGTAGCGAGCTGGGCAGCGGGCGCGGCGGACCGCGCTGCATGTCCTGTCCCGTCACGCGGGACTCGCTGACCTCTTAGAAGGCTGAGCCCCTAAGAAGCAAGGTGCTGAGAGGCCTCGCTCAGGTGGTCGCCGTGCAAGTGGAACGGGTCCTGGTCCGGCGGGTGGGCCAGCGCCGCGCGCGGGCAGTTGGCGAGGGTCAGCCCGGCGTGCTCGAGCGCGTCGTCGCAGAGCTTCTCGACGGTCCAACCGTTCTCGACGCCGTACGGCGTAAGCGTGACGCGATACAGCGTGATCTCGTAGCGGGTCGGCGAACCGTAGGCGGAACCGATCGTGCCCACGAGCTGCGAGCTGCCCATCATGCCGCCGGGGCCGTCCCAGGGCTTGTCGTAGCGCTGCCACAGACCGGGATTGACGTTCCAAACGCCGCCCGAGCCGACATCGAGTGCGGTCAGGGCGTCGACGACCCTCTCGGCCTCCGTGCGCGGCAAGACCGCGGCTGGCCGAAGGACAACCCCGACGTCACTCATCACCACTCCTCGCGCTGCGGGCTGGACCGCCTACGAGGTACCTATCGGCAGCCGTTGGGCCAGTCTGTTGCCGCCAATCGGATCAGTGGGAAAGCAAATGCGTTGGGCCGATCTGGCGAGGCACCCGGAACGGGTCGTACTCCGGCGGTCGGGTCAGCGCGGCGCGCGGGCAGCTCGCCAGCGTCAGTCCGGCATGCCGCAGCGCATCGTCACAAAGCGAGTCGATCGACCATCCGCTACGTACGCCGAACGACGTCAGCGTCACCCGGTAGATCGTGATCTCGTAGCGCGTCGGCGCGCCGTACGCCGAGCCGATGGTTCCGACCAGTCGCGCCGATCCGGTCGCGCCGGCAACCCCGTCCCAGGGCCGGTCGTAGCGTTGCCAGATTCCCGGCGTGACGTTCCACCGACCGCCTTTGGCGACGTCCTGCGAGGTCAACGCCGAGACGACCGTCATCGCCTCGATTCGCGGCAGGACGGCGGCCGGCCGAAGCACGACACCTACGTCACTCACATCCGCAAGATCGACCCGGACCGCGTTGGCGGATCGGCCAACTGGCCGCAGATCTTTGCGACTAACTACCCATATGCCGACTTAGCCGTCGAGGACCGAACGGGCAATGTCCGGCCGGTTGGTGATCACCGCGTCCACCCCGAGGCTGGCGAGCAGCGCGACATCGTCGGGCTCGTCGACCGTCCAGACGTAGACCTGCGCACCTCGCTGATGGACTCGTTCCACGAAGGCCGGGTCCTCCTTGACCGCTGCGAGCGACGGACCGGCAATCGTCGCGCCGCCGAACAGCGGCTTCGAGCCATCGCCACCTGGCAGACGCGACATGAGCGCCACGGTCGGCATACCCGGGGCGCAACGGCCCGCCGTGCGCACCGCCGCCGGTGAGAAGCTCATGATCCTCGCGATCAGGCCGTCTCGGCCTTCTGCATCGGCGAGCCCGAACCGGCGCAGTTGCTCGACGAGCTGGCGCTCGACCTTCGCGCCGTAGCGCACCGGGTGCTTCGTCTCGACCAGCAAGGTCAGCGGCCGCCGGGCGTCCACCGCGATGCCCAGGAGATCCTCGAAGGTGAGCACCGACGCAGTCGTGCCACGCCGCTTGCCGAAGTTCAGCTTCTGCAGATCACCGAGCGTCATCCGCGAGACCACGCCGCGGCCGTTCGAGGTCCGCTCGACGCTTCGGTCATGTAGGCAGACCAGGACCCCGTCGCGCGTTAGCCGGACGTCACATTCGAAGCCGTCGGCGCCGTCGGCGAGGGCGCGGCGATACGCCTCGGCGGTGTGTTCCGGCTCGAGTCCCGACGCGCCACGGTGAGCGATCACCAACGGCTGGGACGCCAAGGCGGTCACTCGCCCGGAGGGGTTACCTGGACCCGCTGCAGCAGGTCGTGCAGACGCTCCATGCCAAACCCGACGGCAAGCCAAACCGGTGCATACGCGGGGCGAACCAGACCACGCCAGTGCGTCGGGACGGGCTTGCTGCCACGAGCTCGCGAGTAGTCCCAGGGCACCTCGCCGGTCACCGAGCGGATCGCCTCACCGCTGGCGGCCTCGACGGCATAGATCCCGCCGGTCCATATCAGGGCGCGGCCCCACCACGGCGTGCGCGCCCGCTTCGCCGCGGCGTACGCCGGCTCGAACAGCAGCGCCGCCGAGCCATAGACCGGCAGCATCCAGAGGTACGTCGTGCCGGTGAGCCGCCAGTTCTCGTCGCGACCACGGCTTCTGATCCCGGTGGTGACGACCTCGCTGCACCACCCGGCAAGGCCATAGATCAGCGCCCGCTGCCCGCGATTGAGCTTCTTCACCGGGCCATCATCCGACGACGTCGTGACCAGACCAACGGCGCGGTCGTGATCGCCGCGACAACGAAGGAGAAGACGGAGGCGCTCATCCAGGTCTGCACCGTGAGGTGCAACGAGCGGTCGACGTGATGCCACATCCGCTCCCACCACCCGATGTAGCCGGGGTTGAGCAGCTGATAGACGACGAAGCCAACCAGCCATGGAGCGACCATTATCGGCCGAGCCGGCGAATCGTCCGTAATGTCCCAGCCGCGCAGGCGGCGAGTCCCGAAGTAGTCGACCAGGAACACGGCCACCAGCGGCACCAGCACCGAAGCGAGCAGGTACAGGAAGTTGACGTACGACGCGATGTTCAGCCACAGCGCACCGACCGTCGCGAGGCCACAGACCACGACGGTGAAGAGCCGACGATCCAAGTGCGGCCACACGTTCTGCAGCGACACCACCGCGGAGTACCCGTCGGCGAAGGACTCATCGAGCTCGCGAAGCACGAGTACACCGAACGCGAGCCAGCCGACAGGCACCGCAATGAATGCCGCGAACATGTCGTGCTGCAAGTTCAGATCGCTGGCACGCACGACGGTCGCCAGGGCGAGCAGGCCGAGAAGGTAACCGGCGATCTGGGTGACGCTGTAGCCGATGACGGCACTGGCGAAGGCGCTCCGCGCCGATCGCGCATGCCGGGTGTAGTCGGCGGCAAGCGGAGCCCAGGACACCGCGACGGCGACCGCAACATCCGCGCCCGCCCAGAAGCCGGACCACGATCCGTGGGTGAGCGAGGAGTGCGGGTGACGCAGCAGCTCAATGAACAGGTACGTCGTTGCGAACACGACGGCGACGAGGGCGTACCGGCGCAGGATGCGGACCGAGCCGAGCGGGCGGATCGTCATCGCGGCGGTCAGCAAACCGGCGACGAGGACGTAGGGCCAGCGATAGTCGTGCCATGGGAGCACCTGCTTGGCCGCCGATGAGATCACGACGATCTCGAACACCGTCCAACCCAGCAGCTGGACGATGTTGATGACGGTCGGGAAGTAGGAGAGCCGGCGACCGAACAAGCCGCGCATCAACACCATCGCCGGGGCATCGGTCTGCACCCCCGGCACCGCGGCCGCGCCGAGCATCAACGCGCCGATCAAGGTGCCGACGACGACCGCAAGGCCAGCTGCGACGAAGGACAGCTGCGGCGACGTTCCCGGAACCAGTACGAAGACTGCGCCCACCGGGGCGAGCAACGTCACGCCGAGGTTGCCCCACAATCCGATCTGATCGAGCCAGCCGAGGACCTTCGGCGGCGGCTCGTCGAGCGTGAGCGGGACCTCGCCGCTTCGCGGGCCGGGACTCGTGGCGGTGGCGGTCATCGGCACTCCCTACGCCGGCATTACCCGGGTCAGGTCGGCGGTCGGCCGCCGGTAGCAGCCCTCTCAGCCCGGTACGCCGGACTCCCGCGTGACGCTCGTAGCCTACGTCTGCGAGCAAGCCTCGCTAGGCGATCGTTGGTGGCTGGCCGTTCTCACTCACCATCGGCTTCTCTGCTGCGGCGTACGCGACGATCCCCCCGGTCAAGTTGCGGCACTGGTAGCCCTGGTCGAGCAGCCAGCTAGTGACCTGTCCCGAACGGCCGCCGAGATGACACATCACTACGACGTCGCCTTCGGTCGGCAGCTCGCCGAATCGCGCCGGCACGTCACCCATTGGGATGTGGATGGCACCCGGTACGTGCCCGGCCTCCCACTCGTGCGGCTCGCGCACATCGATCAGGACGTGGTGGTCGGCGATGAGCTGGTCAGCGGTGATCGAGGGCAGATCCATACCTCCAGTCTGCCTACTTCAAAAGCTTCGACATCCGCCGGTCCGCCAACGGCTTGCCACCGGTCTGGCAGGTCGGGCAGTAGTCGAGGAACGACGTCGCGAACGACACCTCGCGCACGGTGTCGCCACACACCGGGCACGCCTCGCCCGCCCGACCATGCACTCGCATGCCCAGCTTCTTCTCCGCCTTGAGCTGGCCAGCGCCAAGGCCGCGCGCCCGCTCTACCGCGTCGGTCAGCGTCGTGCGCATCGCGTCGTAGAGCACCTGGATGTCCTCAGGGCTCAGGGTCGCCGCGAGCCGGTACGGCGACATCTTCGCGACGTGCAGGATCTCGTCGGAGTAGGCGTTGCCGATCCCGGCGATCACGCCCTGGTCGCGAAGCAGTCCCTTGATCTGCATGCGCTGGCCGGTGAGCAGCTCGGTGAAACGCTCCAGCGTGAAGTCGTCGACCAGCGGCTCCGGGCCGAGCCGCGCGATTCCGGGCACCTCCTGCAGATCACGTACGACGTAGACCGCAACGCGCTTCTGTGTCCCCGCCTCGGTGAGGTCGAAGCCGGCGCCGGTGTCGAGATGCAGTCGCAGCGCGATCGGACTCTTACCCGGCTTCGGTGGGATCGCCGGCAGCTCTTCGCGCCAGTGCAACCAGCCGGCCCGGGAGAGATGGGTGACGAGGTGCAGGCCATCGACATCGAGGTCCAGGAACTTCCCGCGACGGCCGGCCGAGGACACCGTGAGTCCAGCAAGTGAGGTGATCGGCGGGTCAAAGGTCTTGAGTACCGCGATCGAGGCGACGTCGATCCGGGCGATGACATGTCCGACGACGCGCTCGTCGAGGAAGTCGACGAGCGCCTGTACCTCCGGCAGCTCCGGCACGCCTCGATTCTGCCTGGCGAGCGGTGGTGAGTACCTAGAGATTCCGGGGCAACCTAGGGCAGAGTGGCCGCACAGGATCGGAAAGAAGGAGTCCCCCGATGGCAATCCGCCAGGCCGCAGTCGTCGCGGCGACGATGTCCGTGCTCTCGGTCGTCCCAGTCGCCGCCGCGGGCGCCCAGCCGGCGTCCCGGGCGCACTTCAGCTCCTTCGACCAGCGTCTGCTCTACGACATCAACCACCAGCGATCGTTGGACGACCTCGCCTCACTGACCCTGTCGGCGCCGCTGCAGTCGCTGGCGGTCAGCTGGGCAAACCAAGAGGCTGCCGAGCAGCGCCTTTACGACAACCCGCATCTTCGCGCCGCGATCAACCAGAACTGCCCTAGCTGGAAGGCAGTCGGCGAGGTCGCCGGGCGCGCGGGCAACGCCGACGCCGACGCATTGTTCAAGACGTACATGAACAACCCCGCAGAGCACCAGACGCTGCTGTCACGCAGCTACACCCAGGTGGGACTTTGGAGCGTCGCTGTCAACGAGGACGGCTCCGTTGTCCAGTACAACGCGATCGACCTCGCGCGAGGCTGCTGATGCGACGACTGCTCCCGGCACTGGCCCTCCCGGTCGCGCTGCTCTGCTTTCCGGTCAGCGCCGCGGCAAGTCCCTCCCTTGCGTCGCATTCAACGCCGGCGGCACAGCTCCGGGCGTACGACAAACAGCTGTTTGCCGACGTGAATGCTGCCCGCAAGCAGAACGGCCTGAAGCCCTATGTGCAGAGCGACCGGCTCTACCGGATGGCGCGCGAGTGGGCACACCACATCGTGGCCACCCGAGCTCTTTCGCACAATCCGGCGACAGAGTCGCTCAAGACGTTCCGCACAGCGTCAGGGTGTTCCAAGTCGACCACCGAGGGCGAGAACGTCGGCGAGCAGGGCTCGACCAACTCGAAGCAGCTCTTCGAGCTCTACATGAGCGATCCAGCTCACCGCGACAACAACATGAGCCCGAAGTACAACGCACCCAATGTCCCGGCGTACACCAACGTCGGCATCGCAACTGTCGCGGTCCCGAACGGAGACGGCACCTCAGCTGAGGTGAACGTGATGGACTTCGGCAACCACTGCAACTAGCGACTCGTCCGAAATCGGCTGCGGCGCGGTATAGCCGAGCTGCAGCCAGAGCGTCGCGCTCCACAACAGCGTCGCACCTGCGACGTGGAGTTCGACGACGCTCGGCGGCAGGTTCAGGAAGTACTGCGTGTAGCCGATCACGACCTGCGCGAGCACGGCGTAGGCAAGCCACCAGGCTCGCTGATGCACGACTCGTGGCGCACCCGCGAGCCGTACGGCGAACAGCGTCGCGACGACCAGGCCGGTCAGTAGCAACGCCGAGTCCGCGTGCAGCTGCGTGACCCTTTCGAGCGGGAACGACAGCCGCTTCACGTGACCGCCTGATCCGGCGTGCGGTCCGGTGCCGGTGGTCACCGTGCCGAGGAAGAGCACTACACCCGCGACCGCGACGAGCACCCGGCCCAAAACGAGTAGCTCTCGCGGAACCTCGGGCGGTCGCGGCACCCAGTCCGGATGCGCGCGGTGGACGAGAACCACACCGTCCCAGACCAGCAGCATCGAAAGCAGGAAATGAGCCATGACCCAGCCAGGCGACAGCTTGTAGAGCACCGACAGTCCGCCGACCACAGCCTGGCCGACGAACCCGCCGATCAGCGCCCACGACAGCCAGACCAGGTCTCGGCGCCGCGGCGTACGAAGCAACGAGGCGACAGCGACGATGCCGACGAAGACCCCGACCACTGAGGTCACGACACGGTTCACGAACTCGATCAACGCGTGGTACGTCGCGGGGGCGACCAGCGAAGTCGACGTGCAGCGTGGCCAGTCGGGACAGCCGAGGCCCGATGAGGTAAGACGCACCGCGGCGCCGCTGACGACGATCAGCCCGAGCAATACCGCGGCGACGACCGCCAGCCTCCGGAACAGCAGAGGAGACACGGAGGGAAGTCGCACTCGGCAAGGGTATTGCGGCCTCTTCGCGAGCTATCAGGTGGCGACGGCTGACTCCTCACGACTGCGGATCAGCTGGCGACGGCAGTCCAGCAGCGCCGACAGGCGGCTCAGCTCGGTCGCCGTGAAACGAATCGCATAGGGGCGGGCGCCCAGCACGACGAAGCCGCCGGGGATCCCATCGGAGGCGGCGAGCAGCCAGGCGCCCGACTCGTCCGGCGCCACGTACGCATCGCGCAACAGCTCGGGGACGCGTGCCACGTGCTGCACCACGACCCGACCCGTCGCGATCGCCGCGGCGACGATCGACAGGCCCTCGACCTCCGCTGCGGGGACGACCTGCACCGGGTCGATGCCAGCGAGCGATCGGATCCCGGTGGCGAGGGTGCTGCGGCGCTCGGGCGCATCCAGCATCGCCGTCACCCAGGTCAGGCCGACCACCGTCGGGTCGCTGCGCTGACTGCACGGCCCGACAGAGAGCAACTCAGCGCCGGTCCCGCTGACGGCCTCGTGGAGCATGTCGTAGGCCGGCATCGCCTCGCAGTGCACGACGATCTCGTCGGTAGCCCGCTCACCCTCCACCTCATGGATCGAGACCTCGACCACGTTCATCGCCAGCCCAGCGAGCACTCGGCTCACCGCAGCGAGCGCGCCGGGGTGGTCGGGGACGTCTATCCGCAATCGGGCGAAGATGCCAGCCATCGGTAGATGCTGCCGCGCCTATGTAACAACGGTCTAACGCTCTGACTACGGCCACATTGAACGCAGCGACATTCGAGTGAACCGGACCTCGACTGCGCGGCGAACTTCTGGGTGATCGAGAATCTGACTGTGCCGAAGCCGTCGACGGATCAAGCGTCGGAGCCGGCGCTCACGGCGTACTCCTCACCGGGGACCGTCAAAGCGGTCGCGCTCGTCCTACCCGGTGGCAAGGCCGACAGCTTCGAGGCCGCGGTACCCAGTCAGCTCACCGCCGTACGGATGCGGCCATTCGCGCGGCGGCTGGCCCGGGCAGGTGCCGGCCGCGGGCTGGCGGTCTCGATGCTCCGTTACCGCTACCGCGGCTGGAACGGATCCGAAGCGTCGCCCGCCGAGGACGCTCGTTGGGCACTCGAGCAGATCCGGGAGACCCACGGCGGTATCCCGGTCGTGCTGGTCGGTCACTCGATGGGTGGACGTACGTCGATGCGAGTGGCAGATGACCCGAGTGTGGTCGGCGTCGTCGCGCTGGCGCCCTGGCTGCCCGGCGACGAGCCAGTTGAGCATCTCGGCGGCGTACGCGCACTGATCGCCCACGGCAACCTCGACTTCGTGACCAGCCCTCGCGCCTCGCGACGATTCGCCCGCCGCGCGAAGTCGGTAGGCGCGGACATCAGCTACAAGGTGATCCACGGCGACAGCCACGCGATGTTGCTGCGTCCGCACCGCTGGCACAGCCTCACGACGCGTACGGCACTGTCGTACCTGTGACATGAGCGTCCGGATCGAGCGCGCGACTACGTCGAAGACCCGAACAGCGTCTTCATGAGGCGCGGGCCTCAGAGCTGCTCGAGCCTGAGGTTGATGGTGGCAGCGGCCTCGATGCTGTCTTCGTGCTCCCACATACGGATGACGAGCCAGCCCGCCTCGGCAAGCCGACGATCGGTGTCACGATCTCGAGACACGTTTGCCTCGAGCTTCGAAGCCCACCACTCGGAGTTCGACTTCGGCCACGTGCGGTGAGTCGGACAGCCGTGCCAAAAGCAACCATCGACGAACACCGCGACCTGCGCTCGAGGGAACGCAACGTCAGCTCGACGTCGAAGACCCTTCAGGACCTGGTAGTCGACCCGGTAGCGAAGACCCGACCGGTGCAGCTCCTGACGTAGCGCCATCTCGGGCTTGGTGTCGCGCCGAAGCTGTGCCGCCATCCTTCGTGCCGCCACAGCGGACGATGCCGGCGGTACCACTAGACGTAGGCGAACGTCGTGTCGTACTCGTTCGCCATCACAATCATGCTGCCGTAGTGGAAGGTGTCGCCCGGCGCGGGTGCGGGTGGACCTTCCACCAGCTCGACCGGGCTGCCGTCGTTGCGCAGACTCAGCAGAGTCACCCCGACCCCATCAAAGCCGACTTCCGACGACGCCGATCGACGAGGGATCTCTGCCACCTTCGCGAGCACACGCAGCGTGTCAGCCGGCTGTCTATGTCGCGTGACCTCGGGTTTCGATGCCGACGAGCGAGCGGTTATTGACGACAGGCGAAGTGAAGACATCTGAGTTGTTGATCTGTACGTACCCGATGGCGAGAGCCTGTCGGGAAGCACCGTGCCTTGGAGCCAATGGGGATCAGGCTCGAACGCTAACCGGAAGGAGAGACATTCTCGACGACCACGGACGTGTCGCCGGTCGCGCTGATTCCGCAGCTGCTCAGCCCAAGCGGGCGACGATGCGCGTCACGAACGGATCCTCGGTGCGGTATGGCGCCCAGCCCTGCCGGGTCTCCGCCTCGAGCACCTGGCCGCCAAACGACTCGACCGCCTTCACGACGTCGCTCGCGTGCAGATATGCCCGGAAGTGGTCGTCGCCGAACAGATGGGCGGCCTGCTCGTCCTGTTGCGCCCGGAACTCCAGGAACAGCAGCCCGCCGTGGCTCAGCGTCGTCGCAGCGAACCGGTAGAGGCCCTCTTGCCCGGCGTCGTCGAGCGAGTGCAGCAGGAACCGCGCGTACACCGCGTCTGGTGCTCCGCCGGCGAGCACCGACGCCGCCGCGGACCGTACGTCGTCGGCCTGGCCGAGGTCCAGCTCAGCAACCGGGACGGTCATGCCGCGGCTGGCGGCCGTTGCTGTCACCCGAGCCACCGCGGAAGCGGCGAAGTCGAACGCCCGAACGTCGTGTCCCTGAGACGCGAACCAGAAAGTGTCGCGCCCGCTACCGCACCCCAGCTCGACGATGCTGCCGGTGCCGCCGAGCCGGTCGTGGACCCAGCGACCGAAGCGTGACGGCTCTGCAGGCACGTCCTGGACGCGGGCACTGGCGTAGAAGGCGTTCCAGTAGCTTCGGCGAGCGTCAGCCGCGTCGACCGACTCCGCGGATACGGCTGCCGCCGCGCCAACCGTCATCTACCTAGTATTCACCGTGGCGTCATCTTTCCTTCGCCAGACATAGGGACCGGTCGCATGGGTGCTGGCGAAGTTGCCGCCGTCAACAACCGCGGCGTCGTACTCAAATCCGCCGGCTCTGACCCACTCGTAGTCGATCTCAACGGGCGCTTCGCCTGGTCCTTCACCCCCTCGCGCGACCGACTGCCCCGTACCGACCGGGTCGTCGTCCCCTGGCCGGTGATGATGAAGCCCTATCTGAATGGCGTCGCACAGGTACGGATCCGCGATGTCGAGGGCCTCGTCCACTACGACGGCGAGTTCACCTTCGGTGATGGCGTCGGTCGGATCGCCCTCGTCGACGAGGACGGCCTCGCACTCTCGATCGACAAGGCCGGTCACCTCGTCCGGGCGTTCAGCGAGCGAGACGACACCCAACGAGGCGAGATCCTCGACGGCGTCCTGCGGCTGCTGACCGACCTACGGCAGCGATGCCAGGTCGAGGCATTTCTGAACTTCGGCGCGTTGCTCGGCGCGATCCGCGAGGGCGGGATGCTCGGCCACGACTCCGACATCGACCTGGCCTACGTATCGCCGCACACGTCGCCCGCGGACGTGATCCTGGAGTCCTACGAGATCGAGCGCGGTCTGCGCGGGCTCGGCTGGCCGGTTACCCGGATGGGCGGCAACGACGTCAAGGCATCGCTCTACCTGGCTGACGGCAGCCGATGCGCGATCGACATCTTCCCGAGCTTCTTCGTCGAGGGCGTCTTCTACCAGCTGCCCAACCGCTCCGGACCGCTGACCCAAGACGACCTCACGCCGTGCTCGACGGTCACCTTGCTCGGCCGCGACTTCCCCGCGCCGCGGCGACCCGAGGCGATGCTCGAGTACCTCTACGGGCCGGGTTGGCGGGTGCCTGACCCGTCGTTCCAGTTCGACAACCCGCCCGCGGGCGTACGACGAATCAACGGCTGGCTGCGCGGCGCGCAGCACAACGTCCAATCGTGGGTCGACCACTGGAACACTCCTGCAGGAAAGCGGGCCGTGGCACCGTCGGACTTCGCGCGGTGGGTGCACGAGCAGATTGCCACCGAGGACAGCATCGTCGAGCTCGGAGCCGGCCCCGGCGCAGATGCGACGTACCTGGCCGGCCAGGGGCACGAGGTGCTTGCCACCGACTTCGCGGGCTCGGCACTGAACCGACTGCGGGCGCTCGTAGAAGAGCCGCCCCCCGACAGCGCGGCGATAGAAGTGATGAACGTGAAGGTCGGCGACCTGCGTCACGCGATGTGGCTCGGCACAAAGCTTGCGCGCGACCCCCGTCATCTCTACGCCCGGCAGCTGCTCGGCGCGCTGCCCCCGAAGCACCGGGAGTGGCTGTGGACCCTGGCCTCGATGGCGCTGCGCGGGGAGTCGAAGCTCTTCCTGGAGTTCTCTGCTGCTGGGGAGAATCTCCCGCCGTCGAAGGTGTTCCGGCAGGGCATGATGCGGCGCATCGACGCTGACCGGGTATCCGATGAGATCACCGAACGCGGCGGGACCGTCCTACATCGATCAGTCGGTGCGGGCATGGACGCTTGGGGCAATCCTGACCCAAGCGTGTGTCGCCTCGTCGTGTCCTGGCAGCGCACCCAACTCGAAAGGACGGCAGGCGCATGAGAGGAGCCCGCGAGCTGGAGGCGCGAGTAGCCGCGCTCGAGCTGGAGGTTCAGGAAAACCGCGCCCTCAACCGCCGGATCGCCGAGCTGACCGACGTCGTGGCGGAGTTGCTCATTCCGCTGGCCGACCGCGACGAGGGCAGGGTCAACGCGCTGCTCGCGAAGTACCGCGACCAGATTTGAGGAGCTCTGATCTTGTGGCAACCGCCTGCGCGGGGGATGCTGCGCTGACAGCAGTTCGACGGCGTCGGTGCCGAAACCCGGGGGATCACATGGCGAACAATCCTGAAATCATCAAAGAGCTCGCGCAGCCATTCCTCGAGCCGGGTGAGCTCGTCCTCGGCGCGATGAACGCCCAGCCAAAGGGCCGCACTACGGCGATGGCTGGCGGCGGAGCTGCTTCGATGATCGGCCAAGCGATGACCGGCAAAGTCGCGTCGAACGCGAAGGCGGTCGGGCTCGTGGTCAGCGCATCGATGGCTGTCGTCATCACCCAAAAGCGGCTCATCACTGCGAAGATCAAGATCTCCGCCATGGGCGCCGTAACCGAGGTCAAGGAAGTCATGAGCTCGTTGCCGATCAGCGAGATCGACTCCGTCACAGCAAAGCGCCTCGGCCTGGGTGGCATCCTGTCGATCACCGCTAACGGTGGGGATCCGGTCAAGCTCGAGTGCCGAGTCGGCCCCGCTCGCGAGCTCGTCGAAGCATTCGAAAAGGCAAAAGCCTCTTAGCTTGCTCAGTCCTGCTCGGTCGGGCGTACCAGGATCTCGTTGATGGAGACGTGCCGCGGGCTCGTGACGATGTAGGCGACCGCATCGGCGATGTCCTCAGCGGTGAGCCGCTCGATGTTGCCGATCCGCGACATCAATCCCTCCATCACCTCCGGTCTGACATGGCTTGCGAGCTCGGTGGTTACCGCGCCCGGCTCGACCAGGCTTACCCGAACGTGCCGGCCGTGCATCTCCATCCGCAATGACTCGGAGAATGCCCCGACCCCGTGCTTGGTCAGGTTGTAGACGCCGGACCCCAGCCGCACCATGCGACCTGCCACCGAGGAGACGTTGACCATGTCGGAGACCCGCCGCGGACCGTCCTCGGCAGCGGCGATGAGGTGCTTCAGCGATGCGTGGGCGACGTAGAGCAGTCCCTGGACGTTGAGCGCGACCATGCGGTCCCACTCCTCGATCGGCGCATTCTCGATCGGGCCGAGCAGCATCACGCCGGCATTGTTGATGACCGTGTCGAGCCGGCCGAACTCCTCGACCGTGCTTGCCACCGCAGACTCGGCCTGCGCCTGATCGGTCACGTCGATCTCTAGCGCGAGAGCGCGGCCGCCCGAGCCGGTGATCTCAGCAGCAAGCGCATCGAGGCGTTCCTTGCGCCGCGCGACAAGGGCGACGCTCGCACCTTCAGCGGCCAGCCGTCGGGCCGATGCCTCGCCGATTCCGCTGCTCGCACCAGTAACCAGTGCGACGGTGCCATCAAGTCGTTCAGCCATGACGCATTCGTACCCGACTTGTCAGGCTCTCCGCACGCCGGGGCGTCGTGAGCGTCTGACAAGTCGAAGATGTGGTGGGCGAGGGGGGAGTTGAACCCGTCGACCGTCATCCCTCCGACCAGGCAGTTTACGCGTCATCGCAGGTCAGCGAGGTCTTTTCATGACCGTCAACCGCTCCTGGAGGACGGTGAGCGACGGGCGGTGAGGCCCCATGGCCCAACATGATCTTGCGCTAGCGGCGTTGCAGTGAGGCCTCAGACAACGTACATTGTCTAAGTGCGGATCGGCGAGCTGGCCAGGAAGCACGCGATCCGTGACAGTGACATGTTGCACGCGGTCCGGCACGCGGTCCGGCGGATCGCTCTCGATGAGGAGCTGACGATGCTGATCGGACCTGGAGCAGACGGCGCGCTGCTCGAGGTCGGTGTCCTCGACCTCGACGGTGACGACCCGGTGGTTATCCACGCGATGGCACTAAGACCCAAGTTCCAGCGTCTCCTTAGATGAGGAGGTGATGACGATGCAACACAGCGATAAGGACATCGAGCGTGCGGCCCAACGCTATGAGCAGCTCACCAACAACCTTGATCCCGCAGCGGTTAACGTGGAGCAGACCGAAGACCTGCAATCAATCGCCACGGTTGCCGAGGCAGTCCGTGCCGACGAAGCGCGGCTCCGGGACGTAGTGGAAAGCGCACGCGAACAAGGCCGGTCGTGGAACCAGATCGCTGTCGCCCTCGGGGTGTCGCGGCAAGCCGCTCGGCAACGGTTCTCCAGCAAGGCCTCGGAGTAGAGCACCCCTCAGCGTCGGGCAATAGCCGTCATAGCGATGGCCCGCTGCCAAGCAGCACGGATCTCGGGGCGAGATCAGACCGCGTCGCTGGGCAGTCGGGCCTCAATCTCACGCCGAATCGCGACGACGTTGTGATGATTGCGCCCGCCATCAAACACGTTCCAGCGAAGAGCGGGTCTGCTAGCTATCGCTAGCGCGGATCCGTCGGCGTGTGTGGTGCCGATGATCTCGATGGTTTCGCCCCAACTTCGCGACGAAGGCGCAGTCGAGACAACGACCGCAAATTGCGCCACGTCGTGCGTCGCCTCTACCGCCCCTAATGCCTGCGCAACATCGACCACGACGGCAAACGTGTCATCCAGTCGGGTGCGGCTGATGAGCCTCAATCGGAAGCATCGCCGCAGAAGAATGGGTCTGTCACCTGTCCTCCGTGCGTCGCGAAGAGACGCCACCCCAACCCACAGGAGCACTTCGCCGACAACGATCGGGATGAGGAACGCGCGAAGCAAACCCCATCCTGCGATGAGACCTATGCACACAGCTGAGCCCGCGGCGAATGCAACCGGTGCGAAATACTTCCTCAACCAGCCCACGAGGACGGTCATCCCGGGGTCCCCGGATCAGACACGGCTCCAGCGATACAGCCACCGATACCGCCGATGACGCCGCCGGCGACCATGCCATCTGGACCTCCGACCATGCCGCCGGCCCCCATGCCTGCCGTGGCGCCCTGGCCTGCTCGCCCGGCGCAGGACACGACGTAATAGGCCACCGTCATCGCGTGCTTCTTGACGAAGTGCCAGATCGAGCCCAGAACGCTGCTGCCGCCGCCGCTGCTGACCTCCGCGGCCTGTCGCTTCGTAAGCTTTACGTAAGGAAGGAAGATCCCACCGACCTTGTACACGGTGAGCCCGTGCCAGTGGACAACCTTTACTTTGGCGGCGCTGTTCGACTCGCCAAGCAGCAATTTCGCCAGAGGGCTCAGCTTCGGGTGATGCACTGGGCTGGCCGGACCGTTGATCACGTACGCACCCCCGAGGTCAACGTTGTTGATCGGGTCCTGGTCGCAGTAGTCGTAACTGTTGGCACTTCCGCCGGGCAGGGGATCGACCGAAAGGAATCTCCCAACGGCAGGGTCGTACACGCGCACGCCCATCAGGATGACGCCACCAAGCGCATTGCTCGATCGTTCCTTGCCGCCGAGCCATCCGTACTGGGATCCCACGCCCGCCGCGTTCGCCCGTGGTGCGCCGAACTCGGTGTCCTCGGTGTACGTGCTGTAGCCGACATCTGAGGTTGAGTCGGGTGCGGTCGCTATGACGTCGCCGTGGAGGTTGACAAGCTGCAACGTCGCGCCAGCGGCGCTGGGCGAGCTCTCGGTTTCAGCGAGGTTGCCGGCGAGATCGGCTATGTTGCGGCTCCAGGTGCCGGTGCTGTTGGAGATCCAGGCCGGGGAGTCGCTGCCGTCACCGTAGATGCTCGTGGCGGTGACGCCAGTGGTGCTGTTGGTCTCACCGAGGATACGCTGCGCCGGGTCGAGCGTGAACGTGTCGGTGACGCCATCCTGGGCCTCGGTGTGGACCATGTCGTCCGCGTAGTAGCTCATCGCCAGGCTGGTCGGGCTGGAGTTTGTGTCGTACGTGTCGACAGCTGGCACGGTCGTGGTGCGGCCCATGTTGTCGTAGGCGTACCCGGTGTTGGTGAGCCGGTCGTCCTGGTCGTGGCTGTACGTCTCGGCGAGAGTGGGCGTCGTGGTAGTCGAGCAGGTATTGGTGGCACTCGCCGGGTAGCTGGTGTAGCTGGTCCGGCTGGAGTCCGCGTCGTAGCCGTAGACCCGGGTCGCGCAGGTCCCGTCACCGTTGTCGGCAACCTGGCTAATCCGCGCGTCCTGGTCGTAGCCGATTGCCTGGGAGGACTCGGGGCTGGACTGGCTGACAACCTGGCCGAAGTCGTTGTATCCGTCCTGGAAGCTCGCCCACGTGCTAGCGCCCATGGCGTAAGCCAGGCTGGTGGCCTCGTCTGTGCCGTCATAGTGCCTGGTCGCGACGAGGCCATTCGGGTAGGTCTCGCTGATCAGGCTGCCGTCGGCGTCGTAGGCGCCGGTGAACGTGTCACCGCTGGCGACGCCTGTGGATTCCGACGTGACGAGCCCGCGGTGCTCGGGGTGACCGAGACTGTCGGTGCCGTTGTAGGTGTAGGTCGTCGTGCCCTTCCCATCGTTGACGCTCGCGACGTGCCCATCGATCGTGTAGCTGGTCGTCGTCGTGTTGGTGCCGGAGGCGGCTGGGACGGTGTAGCTCGTGACCTCGCCGAGCGCGTTGTATCCCGTCGTGATCGTGCCGGCCGAGCTGGACACACTGGTCGTCAGACCCGTTGACGGGTCGTAGCTGGTCGTCGTCGTCGGGATGCTCAACACGCCGCTGGTGGTGTCGACGATGCCGGACGTGACAGGACGTCCCGCGGCGTCATAGGTGTCGGTTGTCGTCTTCGTCACGCTGCCAGAGGTGGCGGTGACGGTCAGCGGCTCGTCGTACATGTTGTACGTCGTGACCGTGTTGGGCACCGGCGGCCCAGAGGTCGGCTGCGCCGCCGGGCCGGTCTGGCACACCAGGCCCGCCCACTCCGGGTGCAGGCCGCAGCTCGAGGGCGTGTTGCTACCGGCCGTGTAGTACACGGTGTCGGTGGTGTAAGCGTCGACGCCGGAGCTGCTCGCCTTCGGCATGATCGACTCCGTGACATCGCCGTTCGAGTCGTACTCAGTTTCGGTGGTGATGTTGTTGCCGCTGCCGGGCATCACGGTGGTCTCGGTGGTCGGCTCACTCAGCGTCCAGCCACTGGTCGGCCCGGTGGTGCTGGAGCCATCGACCGGGTTGTAGCCGGTCAGCGTCGTGCGGGTGTTGGGCGTGTAGTCCGTGGGCGTGGTGGATCCGGATTGCGCGAAGTAGGGAGACTCGTCGGTTTCGGTGACGAGGTCGTAGGAGCCCCCACTGGGCGCTCCCTGGTTGTAGACGTAGTGCGTGTGGTCTTGCGCGTCGACGACCGTCCCGGCGAGCGAGCCGTTGCTCAGCGTGATCTGACGTGTGGGGCTGTAGGTGTCGGTGAGGTCGTAGCCGTTGGTGGCGTAGACGCTGGTCGTGGCCAGCGCGTCAGCCCGGGCCGTGGAGCTGGGCATCGCTCCGACGAGCGGGTCAGTGTCGGCGGTCGGGGTCAACGCCTGGCTGCGGTCGTTGGGGGTGAGCTGCCAGACGGTGTTGCCGTTGCCGTCGTACTGGGTCGCGCTGATCTGCCAGGAGCCGGCGCCGTAGCTGGCATCGTCGACGTCGTAACCGTTCACGTCGAGGTAGCTGATCGAACCGTACGGGTAGTCGCTCGAGGACGGCGCGTAGTCGCCATTACTTCCCGTCGACGGGACATAGTCGGGCGGGAACACCTCAGTGGCCGTGTAGGGCAGGTCGTTGGTCTGACCCCAGGTGTCGGTGGCGACGGCGGACATGTCAATCGGGGCGCCGCTGCCAGTGGTCGGCACGTTGTAGGCAACCGCTTGGGTTGCGGTGCCATTGACCGGATCAGTCCATTGCACCGAGGCGACGCGGCCGGCGCTGTCGTAGTTGATCGTGTCGCCGTTGAGCCCGGGAGGAGTGATCGTGGTCAGCCGGTCGTTCGCGTCGTAGCTGTACGTGGTTTCCAGCGCGGGGCTGATCTCGGGGTTCCATTCACCGCGCAGCATTCCGGTGTTGTCGTAGGCGTACTGAGCGACCGTCAATGTCATGATCGACGAGTAGTGCGGGTTGTAAGCAGTGAACTGAACGTCCTGCAGCCGGCCGACCCCGTTGGTCGCGTCGTAGAAGTTGCCCCACTGCGACGGGCTGGTGCCGGTCGCCGTCGTCGAGGTCGCGTAGATCAGCGACAGGGTCCGGCAGCCGATGGTGGTCAGGGGGCTGCTCGTGCAGTTCACTCCGGGTTGCGCCGGGGCGACGACCTGCGTGACCTGACCGGCGCTGTTGTAGGTGTAGCTGATCGTGTCGTTCCCGCCGTACTCGCTGACGCTGACGAGCTGCCAGGCCACGGTCGAACTGGCGCGAGTCCAGGTTGTGACGGTGCCGTCAGTCTCGGTGATATACGCCGACGTGGTGCTCGACTGCTTCAGGACCGACCCGTCGTTCGCAGCGTCAATACCGACGTATGTGTAGGGGAAGCCGGTGTTGCCGGTCAGATACGACAGCGGCACTCCGTTGGCACCGGTGAGCGTGGCGTACTGGATGCTCGGCGCGGTGAGCAGTGTGTCCGATGCGTAGCCGTCGCTGGGGCTGGGCAGGTCCGCAGTCCACGCGGGACCGAAAATCCCGGTCGCACCGGTATCGCTGCTGGCAGGCCCCAATGTCGTGAGGTCACGGCCCAAAGCCAGGCCGTCGCCGGGACCAGCGACCGCAGCGTCGGTCGCGGACACGTCCAAGTCGCCGGTAAGAAGCGACAGCGTCCCCGGCCCGACAGCCGTCGTCGCCTGGCTGTCGCCGAAGGCCGTCTGGGCCAGGATGAGGGTTTCGATACTGGAGCAACCGTCCTGGATGCCGCTGTGGCTGAAGCAGGCTTGAAGCTGCAGTGGCCCGTCAGCGCCTCCGGCGTTGTGGACGGTCTGGGCAAGGTTCCAGTTCAACGCGGACGATGTCCCGCTGACCGCTTGCGGCCACGTGGGGTTGGTGTTGGTGCCCGGGATCGTCACGTCGCCTGTTGGGACTGTAATCCAGGCGCCGGTGGAGCCCTGTCGGTAGCTGAACGTGACGCCGGTCTCGGCAGGGGCAGCGGTCGTCGTGAGGACGACGGCTTGCTGGGTGGTCTGGTCGTTGCTTGGTGAACTGAGTCCGCCGACGCCGACCCCGAAGCTGTACTGGGTGATGGTGGTGGAGCGGCTGTAGGCGATGTTGTAGGCCTGCACGTACAGGGTGTGCATCCCGTTGCTGAGCGTGTTGTTGCCGGACGGCATGGTGATCGTCGCGGAGCCCGATGACTGGGTGACCTGGGTCTCGGGGTCGGGGTTGTCGAAGGAGTAGTAGAAGCCTGAGAGGTCGACTACGGTGTCGGATGCGGTGCAGGTCGCGCCGGCGGGGCTGGCGTTGGTCCAGGCGCCGGACGGGAACGCGGTGCACGCGACGGTCGGTGTCGGTGGGATGTTGGTGTCGACTGCGAGGTACTGCATCGGTGACCAGGTCGGGGCGTAGTCGTAGCCGCCGAGGCTGTTCTGGACGTAGCCGATGGCTTCCCACTCGTAGTGGTATCCGTTGACCAGCTTGCCGCTCGGGACTTGCAAGGCCGCGGGTTTGCCCTGAGGGTTCAGGGCGCTGTAGCCGGTCCACACCGTGCCGGTGCCTTCCGACGGGTAGCTCGGGTCGTGCAGGACCTGGAACTCGGTGTACACCTGGCTGCCGTCCGGGTCGACGGTCGTGGCACTCAACGCTGGCGTCACGGTGGTCGTGTAGGTCTTGCCGGTGGAGCCGATCGAGCTGGGCTCGGCCGAGAGCCCGGTGGCCACCTGCGGGTAATCGTCGTAGGTGACCGACAAGGTCGGCTCGTAGGCGGAGCTGTTGCAGACCGAACCGGCGGTAACGACCTCGGAGCAGAAGATCTTGCCCGCCGCCGTGTTCGTCTCGCTGGTCGCCCACAGCTGGATTCCCTTGGCGGCGATCGTGGAGTTGCTCCAGGCGTTGAGAATGTTCGTGACCGGGATCGACTCCGAGCCGTAGGACTGGGCGGGGCTGCAGCCGGAGCCGGCGGTGTTGAACGACGCGGCGTCGCTGTAGCTGGTGTTCTTCGCCGGGGCGTTGGACCAGATAGTGCTGGCATTGGCGACCGCGGACGACGCGTAGGCGGTCGTCGACTGGGCGGCGCACGACGCGGCGTAGATCTGGTAGAGGCTCAGGTTCGCGCTGGTGACGTGCGAGGCCATGATCAGGTTGGCGTTGAAGTTCACGAACGACCGGTACACGACCGACCCGCTGGTGTTGGGTCCGACGATCAGCTCGTAGTTGCCGGCCTGGGGGCTAGTGTTGCTGGTGTACCAGAAGGTGCTTCCGGTGCGGGCGAGTGATCCGATGCTCGGGTCGATCGTCACGGGGTACTTCGTGGTCGGGCTGTCGAGGTAGCTCATCGATGGTGAGAGGACCAACTGGGGCGCGCCGCTGGTGGGCGTCGAGAGCTTGGTCGGGACCGCGGTCTCTTGGTCGGGCAGCGGTGTCGGGCCGACGCTGGAATCCCACATCGCGAACTGGTGTGCGCTGGCCACGGTGTCGCCGGCGGTGTCCTGCAGGCTGACCGTGCCGTTCGCGGCCTGGCTGGCAGTCAGCTTCGCCAGGCTAAGCGGCAAGGTCACGGTGAAGTTCGACGCGGTCGGCGGCGCGGTCAACACCACGTCGGCGGTGAAGCCCTCCGAGGTCGCCGCGACGACGAGGTTCTCCGTGCTGGAGATCGCGTACGTCGCCGTACCGCCCTGGATCTTGGGGATGGGTAGCTTCGACGTCCATCCAAGCCCGACGGATCGACCGGAGGCCTCGGGCAACGTCGCGGCTGTGGCTGAGCCGCCGTTGTTGAGGGTGAACGGCGCGGCTGCGGTCGTCGGCGAGTAGGAGCCGTCACTGTTCTGGGTGAGTGTCAGGTTCAGCGGATCGAAACCGCCTCCAGGTTGGGCTACCCGCACCGGACCTTGCGTGGTCTCCGTCGTGAACGTGTCATCCGGGTTCGCATACGTCATCGACGCATCCGTCTCGTCATCGCTGATCGCCACCCGATGGCCCTCGAGGCGAGCCGTCAGAGCGGCCGACACCGCGTCGGGACGCGACGTGACGTCCGCCGTGGCGCTCGCCGCACTCGCCGGCTGCGCGGGCAGCGCGACCATCCCGTACGCGAACAGCGACACCGACAACGCGGCAGCGGACGCGCGAAGCGCGCGAAAACCAAGACGAACCGACCTACCCATTTGAATGCCTCCAGCAGAACGACGCGAAGCGACGCTCAGCAGGCAGGGCCCGACCCGGGTCACGGGCCGTATCCACCGAACTCGGAACTCGTTGAACAGGTCGCCCACAAGTCCCAATGCGGAATGTCGTGGACAGATCGTGCGATGTCCGCCGACTTCAATCCATAGCGATCTGGGCTGATTTCGGCTAGTCATTTTTGATCTTGGTGACCTAGGTCGAGGGCTCGCTCACGGTGCCGTCGACACGATCGCGCGAGCATCGCCGTATCCCCGATACCTGTGTGTCCTGACGGTGGTGGAGGGTGTGCCGGGCCTGGCGGACCCGGAACGAGACGTCCGGCGTGCAGGGAGAACTAGCCGAGCTGCCTGACGAGGTTGGTGGCGTCGTGCCAGAGCGGCTGGCTTCCGGATGTTTCCTGTCCCGCTCGACCACGCGGCGACCGTGGGTACGTTCAGCGGTACGTATGGGGGTACGGCCCGGGCGAACGATGCGGGCGTGGACCTCGCACCCAACACCGCCGCAGAAGCGCAGCGCTCAGCGCAGCCACCGAGGCCTGCAGAGTCCGCCGATCGGCGTGCCGTGGGGGCGTCCTTGGGGACGCCCGCGCGTGACAGTGCGGTCATGGACGGCCATCGCCTGACCCCGGTCCGGTTGCCCGCTGCCCGGCGCCTTCCTGCGGCTGGTCCGCAGTGTTGAGGTTCACGACGTTCGGGTCGGCGAGGGCCGCGGTCCGTTACTACGTCGAGCATGGCGCGGACTGCTCCCTGGCGACGCCGTCCGATACCGCTGAGGAAGCGGTAGGGCGAGCGGTCGACTACTACGGCGAGTCGGGTCGCACACTGGGGCAGTGGGTGGGGTCGGGCGCACGGGCTCTCGGGTTGTCCGGGCCGATCACACCCGCGCAGGTGCAGGTGTTGGAGCGGTTGCTGTCCGGCCACCTGCCGGACGGGACCGTGGCCGCCCGGCCGGTGTTACGGCCGCATCCGGACGGCCGGCTGCCGGTCGGGCCGTTGCTCGACGCGCTCGAGGCAGCCGCGGTCGACCGCTGCGTTCCGGTTGCGGAGCTGGTGACCGATCCGACGGCACGCGGCGAGGTCGGCCGGTTGACGTCGCGGCTGGCGCGGGACCCGAAAGCGGTGGCCGACGTGAGCGCCCTCGACCGTCTCGCTGCGGCTGCCGGCATCGACATGGCTGCGGTGTACGGGTCCGGACGGATCGGAGTCGCACACGCCCAGTCCGAGGTGCAGGTCGACGTGCGGCGGGCCGGTGCGGACGGGGCGATCTCGGCGCCGAAGAGCGTGTCGTTGCTATGGGCGTTCGCTGACCCGACCACGTCGGGTGAGGTGATCGCCGCGCACCGGGCCGCGGTGAGCGAGACGGTCGCCTACCTCGAACGGTGGGCGTCGCATGCATTGCGCGGCCATCAGGGAGACGGCCACCGGGCCGCGCATGTCGGCACCGACGGGTTGATCGTCGCGGCGTTCGAACACCTGACGTCGCGTGCGGATGACCCGCAGCTGCACACCCATCTGGTGATCGCGAATCTGCTGCACGGCGGCGACGGTCGCTGGTCGGCGTTGGACACTCGTGCCCTGTTCCGGGCGCAGCGCACCGCCGGCTACCTCTACCAGGCAGTCCTGCGCGGCGAGTTGACCGGTCGGCTCGGGGTCGGATGGGGTCCGGTGCGTAACGGGATGGCGGAGATCACCGGCATGCCCGCGACATTGCTGCGGGAGTTCTCCACCCGGCGTCGTGCCATCGAGGACCACCTCGACCGCACCGGCGGGCACGGGGTCGGCGCGGCGCAGGTCGCGTGCCTGGCCACCCGACCGGCTAAGTCCGGACGGACCGTCACCGAGCTGCGGGCCGGCTGGCGTTCCCGCGCCGCCAGCCATGTTCGGGATCCGCGGCGGTTGGTCGCGGCGGTCGCTGGTCGGACCCGTCCCGGCGAGCTGCAAGCAGAAGCACTGGCCGGATGCGCGGAGGTGCTGTTCGGTCCGGCGGGTGTCACTGAGAAGCAGAGCAGCTTCGATCGCGGCGAGCTGACCCGCGCCCTGCTCGAACTGATCCCGGCCGGCACCCCGCTCACCCACCACCAGGTGGAAACCGCGGTCGAAACGCTGCTCGCTGACCAACGCGTGCTGCCTTTGCTCAGCGCCGGTGACACCCGGCGGTGGACCACCACCGACCTCGCCCACACCGAGCTCGCCACCCTCACCCTCGCCGACCAGCCCACCGCCGTCCCCGTCGCGACACCGGTGTTGGACAACGGTCTGTCACCCGTGCAGCAGCGGGCCGTCGCGCACCTCGCGACGTCGACAGCCACGGTGGATGTGGTCCTCGGCCCGGCCGGCGCCGGGAAGACCGCGATGCTCGCCGCACTACACACCCACTACCGCTCGCTCGAGGTGCCGGTGCTCGGCGCATGCGTCGCCGCGGTCGCCGCCCGACGGCTTGAGCACGCGACCGCGATCCCGTCCACATCGATCGCCCGGCTCCTTCAGCGCATCCACAGCGGCCGGCCATTGCCCGAGCAGTGCGTGGTCGTCGTCGACGAAGCCGGAATGGTCGGCACCCGCGACTACCACCAGCTCGTTGCCGCAGTGACGGCGGTCGGCGGGAAGCTTGTGCCGGTCGGGGACCGGGCGCAGCTCCCCGAAATCGACGCCGGTGGCATGTTCGCCCGCCTCGCCCAACAGCATCTGCGCGCCGAACTCACCGACAACCACCGGCAGCAGCGCGGCTGGGAACGCGCCGCGCTCACCACGCTGCGCGCCGGCGACGTCCCCCGCGCTCTCGGCCTCTACGACAGTCACGATCGGCTCCACCACCACAACGGTCCTGACGATCTGGCCGCCGCGATCGCCAGGGACTACCTCGACACCGTTACCTCGGGCGTTCCCATCGATGAGGTTGTCGCGCTCGCCGCAACCCGCACCAGTAGCGACGCGCTGAATCGCGCGATCCGATCCCGTCTCCAACACGCGCAGTTGATTGGACAAGACCAGCCCGCCGGCGATGACTCCTACGCCGTCGGGGAGCTCGTCATGATCACCCGCAACGACCACCAGCGCGGGCTACTCAACGGGCAACGCGCCACCATCACCGCCGTCCACCCGCGGCAGATCACCTTGCACGTCGACGGGCGCCAGGTGACAGTGCCCGCGGGCTGGGCGAACGACCGGCTCACCTCCGCCTACGCCCTCACCGTCCACAAGGCACAGGGGCTCACCGTCGACGTCGCCCTTGTCGACGCCACCGGACTCACCGACCGCAACACCGGTTACGTCGCGTTCTCCCGCGCCCGCGCCCGCACCGAGATTCACCACCACGGCCTCGACGCCCTCACCGCCGCACTGGCCGACGACCCGTTCACCTCAACTACGCGCGACCGGTCAACAACGACCACGGAGCTCGCCGCTCGGATCAGCCGCCACCGCGAACAACAACTCGCAACCGACCAGCACCCGCAGTGGACTCGCGCGGCTGGCCGCCAGGTGGGACGCGGACGATGAGCACCGCGTTGGTGCGAACGGGGATGCCCTCTGATCACCGGTCGCTGCTGACGATCGCGGAAGCTGCTGCGGTGTTGAACGTGCCGGAGAGTTGGCTGCGAAAGCGAGTGTCGGGTCGCACGGTGCCGTTCGTCCGGCTGGGGCGCTACATCCGGTTCACCCGCGAGCACCTTGAACGGATCATCGGCGAGGCGGAGCAGGCCCCCCTGGTAGTCGCCCCGCATGGGCTGACTCGCCGTGCTCGACCGCGGCGCGTTATCTAGGACGCCGACTCGAATTGGGCGTCGTCTCGCGGCTGGGAGCCGTCCTCGGGGACGACCACGACGGACTTCCCGCTGAGCGCCCGGTCGATAGCGAGGTCCGCGACATGGTGGGTCTGGACGAGTAGTCCGCCGTAGACGTCGACAGTGATCTGGATGCTCTTGTGGCCGAGTCGTCGCTGGATCACCGGCAGCGGCACGCCGGCGGAGATCAACCAGGCGGCATGTGTGTGACGCAGATCGTGGAATCGCGGGGTCTTGGTGAGCCCGTCTTCCTTCGCAGCTTTGATGGCGCGCTGCCAGCGGCTCTCGTACCAGTTGCCCTGGTCGAGACGACCGCCGCGGGTAGCGCCGAACACGAGGTCTTCCGACGATCGACCATCAGCGGCTCGCCGTAACGCCTCGACGACTGCCGTCGAAAGTGAGATGCGACGCCTTGACTCCTTCGTCTTGGGTGGCCCGAGGTAGAACTTGCCATGCTGCGCGAGGGCGAACTCGCCGCTTCCGTTGGTCTTCCACGCGCGTCGGACGACCAACGTCGGTGTGGTCGCGGCGAGCTCGAGATCCTTGACTTTGACGGCGGTGAGCTCCCCCCACCGAAGTCCGGTCCCGACGGCGACGGTCAGGAAGTCCTGATCGTCGGCGTGGATGGATCGGTGCAGCAATCCGAACTCGTCTTCGGTCAGGAAGATCTTCTCGTCGTCGTTGTCGATGTCGTCTTCGATCGCGGGCAGCCTGACGCCGCTGCAGGGATTGCGGCGGATCAGGTCCTTCTCGACCGCGCTTGCCATCACGGCGGACAGCAGCCCGTGGTAGTTCGCAATCGTCTTGGGGCTGGCTCCCGCCCGGCGTCGAGCGACGATCCAGTCACGGTCGTCGTCGCCGGTCAGGTTCTGCACCGTGGGGACGACACGCTTGAGGTCGATGAGCCACGCGTTGAGTGCTTTGAGCTGACGCATGTACTTGGTCTGCGTGTCGGGAGCGGCGCTGGTGAGCCGTCGCACGTAGTCGGTGCCGAAGTCCAAGAAGGGCGTCTCGTCCTGAAGGCCGTCCGCCGGAGCGGTCGCGAAACCGAAGCCCTTGACCCAGTCATCGGGCCAGCGGTGACCGTTCGCCTCCACCATCGCCTGGAACTTCAGTGCGACGCGACGGTCGTCGAACGTCTCCGATTGCCATCGGCCGCCGCGTGCGCCACCGAGGACCCACTTCACGCGGTAGGCAAGAGTGCCGTCAGTGCGCCGTCGAGAAACCACCGTCGCCATACGCGTCACCTCCGCTGTTGCGTTAGGCCCTGGTTAGGCCTTGGAGGTGACGGTACGAACTACCAGCGACAGAAACTGCAGGTCAACCAGCATCTGTGGATGGTGGGCGAGGGGGGAGTTGAACCCCCACGTCCTTACGGACACACGGACCTGAACCGTGCGCGTCTGCCATTCCGCCACTCGCCCGCGGGGACGCTCACGCTAGCACGCAGGAATGATCGCACCCGCCCCGTTACGATCACGCTCAAGGCGCAGGCCGACAGGCTTATGAAACCTGTCGTACGTCGCGAGGCGTGCGCCCCGGACAGTCCGGGAAGGGACGCGTCGTGGGAGTCCTGCAGACCTTCGAGCGCCGCCTCGGCGGGTTGGTCGAGGGCGCCTTCGCGCGGGTCTTCAAGTCTGAAGTCCAGCCGGCGGAGATCGCGAGCGCGCTGCAGCGCGAGTCTGACGACCGCAAAGAGGTCGTCGCCCGTGGCCGCGTCCTGGCCCCCAACGCCTACGTCGTCGAGCTCGGTGATCGCGACTTCCACCGCCTGGAAGAATGGGCGGAGCCGCTCGGCGAAGAGCTTGCCGCCATGGTTCGCGAACACGCCGCCGAACAGGGCTACTCATTCGTCGGTCCGGTCGCAGTCGGGTTCGAACAGCGTGCCGGTATCGGCACCGGCGTCTTCCGGATCCGCAGTGCGGTCGAGGCACCCGGCGAACCGGCTGAGGCAGCCACGCCAGTGGCAAGAACTCAGGCACCCAGCGCCGGACCGAGCGCGGCGCCCGCCGGGGCCTATCCGCTGCGCCCGCGCCTCATGGTCAACGACGGCAGCGACGACGCGGCCTACTTCCTCACCCACACCGTGACCGTGCTCGGCCGCGCAAGCGACTGCGACCTGCGGCTCGAGGACTCTGGCGTCTCCCGCCACCACGCCGAGATCCGCTACAGCGACGGCCGGGTCGGGGTCGTCGATCTCGGCTCGACAAATGGCATCGCCGTCAACGGCAAGCCCGTCGAGCGCGTGGAGCTCAAGGACGGCGACCGGCTCGACATCGGTCACTCGACGCTGATCTTCCGGCGCGACGAAGGCTGATCGACGTTGCCGGTAGCCGTCGTCTTTCTGCTTCGCACGGTCGTCTTGATCCTGCTGTGGGGCTTCGTCATTGCAGCGGTCGTCGCCGTACGCCATGACATCTTCGGCAGCAAGCCAAAGCCAGTACGAGCCGCACCAGTCCGTGCGACACCGCAGCCCGCCCCGGTAGCTCCGGCGGCACCGAAGCGCAGTCGCACCACCCGCCCGACCGGACGCCCGCCGACCAAGGTCGCGATCGTCGACGGACCGCTCGCGGGCAAGACGATCCCGCTGTCCTCACTGCCGATCACGATCGGACGTGCCGATGACTCGACGATCGTGATCAACGACGACTACGTGTCCCTGCACCACGCCCGGCTGTTCCCCAACGGCTCGATCTGGCTGGTCGAGGACCTCGGGTCCACGAACGGCACGCTGCTCGGCAGGACGTTGGTGACGGCACCGACCGAGGTCGGCACAGGAGCTCAGATCCGGATCGGCAAGACGGTTTTGGAGCTGCAATCCTGATGGGGGGCTGGCGGTTCGGAGCTCGCACCGATGTCGGTCTGGTCCGCGACGGAAACGAAGACTCGCTGTACGCCGGAACGCGGCTGCTCGTGGTCGCCGACGGGGTCGGCGGGTCCGTTGCCGGGGAGATTGCGAGCAAGCTCACCGTGCAGGCGTTAGCGCCGCTCGACGGCGACGCAGCGATCACCGATCCGCTCGCCGCGCTCCGCGAGGCGGTGCTGCGCGCCGACGTCGCGCTTCGCGACGCGATCGATCAGGACCCTCACCTCGCCGGCATGGGCACGACGCTGACGGCGATCCTCGGCGCCGGCGACGGCGTCGGGCTCGCGCAGCTGGGTGACTCCCGGGCGTATCTGCTCCGCGATGGCCAGATGACGCAGATCTCCCGCGACCACACCCTGGTGCAGTCCCTCGTCGACGAAGGTCAGATCACCCCCGAGGAAGCAGCGGTCCACCCCAGGCGCTCGTGGATTCTGCGCGCGCTCGATGGTCGCGGCGAGGCGGAGCCCGATCTGATCCCGTTGTCCCCGGTGGCGGGCGACCGTTACCTGCTGTGCAGCGACGGGCTGTCCGACTATGTCGAAGCCGCGGCGATCGCCGCCGCCCTGGCAGACGGAGACGACCCGCAGCAGGTCTGTGAGCGGCTGGTCGAACTCGCCCTGCAGGCCGGTGCACCCGACAACGTGACCTGCATCGTCGCCGAGCCGGTCGACGGTGATCCGCCGGCGCGGCAGCCGGTCATCGCGGGTGCCGCCGCGACGCCGGACCGCGAGCGACCCTCGACCACCCACGACACGCAGCCACCGGTCGCGGACGACGCGCCGCGCAGCAGCAGCATCGGCCGTCGGCTCGCAATAGTCGCGGTCGCTGTCGTCGTACTGATCGCCGTGGCGATTGGAGCAACGGTTCTCTACGTCCGCAGCCAGTGGTACGTCGCAAACGACAACGGAGCCGTTGCGATCTACCACGGGGTGCGCGGCGACTTCGCCGGCATCTCGCTGTCCCGGCTGGATCACGCGACCGCGCTTCCGACGAGCCAGCTCACCGAGGCTGACCAGCCGCTGCTGCACAGCGGGCAGGTGTCCCACAGCGAGGCGACCTCGGAACTGACCACCTTGCAAAACGATGCCTGCAAGGCCTGGGTGGTGGCGCATCCGGTCAAGACCACGCCGATCAAGCGTCACCGCCACACGGCAGCACGGCAGCCGACGCTGCACACGACGCGCTCACTGCCTTCGTGGTGCCCACCGGAACCATGACCGACATCGCTGCGCCGGTAGGCGTAAAGCGGCGCGGCACCGAGCTCGCATTGATCGGCTTCGGGCTCGTCCTCACGATGGTCGCGTTCACCTCGGCGAGCGCGGCGTACTCCAACAAACTGCCAAGCGGTCTCATCAGTGACGGGCTCGGATTCATCGCGCTGTCCGGCATCGCGCACCTTGCAGTACGCCGGTTCGCGCCGTACGCCGATCCGGTGCTGTTGCCGGCCGCGGTCGCACTCAACGGGCTCGGTCTGGTGCTGATCCATCGACTAGACCTCGGTGCGGCCATGAAGGCGAAGGCCGCCGGAACCTCACCCGGAACTGCCGCGGCACCACTGCAGTTGGTCTGGACGATCATCGGCGTCGCGCTGTTCGTCGCGGTGCTCGTCGTCGTCCGCGACCACCGGCGCCTCGAGTCACTGACCTACACCGCGATGGCAGTTGGGCTCGGTCTGCTCGTGCTGCCCGCTCTGCTGCCGGCCAGCCACAGCACCGTCAACGGCGCACGGATCTGGATCCGCTTCGGCGGCTTCTCCTTCCAGCCCGGCGAGATCGCGAAGCTCGCTCTCGAGGTGTTCTTCGCCGGCTACCTGGTCCGCAAGCGCGACGTCCTGGCGCTGGCCGGACGCAAGGTGCTCGGCGTCACCCTGCCCCGCGGCCGCGACCTCGGACCGGTGTTGGTGGCGTGGGGCGCCAGCCTGCTGATCCTCACCCGCGAGAGCGACCTCGGATCGAGCCTGCTGTTCTTCGGGATCTTCGTCGCGATGCTCTACGTCGCGACCGAGCGGAAGTCGTGGCTGCTGATCGGTCTGGTCCTCTTCGGGGCAGGCTCGCTGTTCGCGTTCCACACCATCGGCCACGTCCACGACCGGGTCGAGATCTGGCTCCATCCATTCAACCCGGCCACGATCACGGACCAGAGCTATCAGCTCGCGCAAGGGTTGTTCGGGCAGGCGACCGGTGGCATCTTCGGCACCGGGCTGGGGCAGGGCAGACCTGATCTGGTGCCGTTCGCCAACACTGACTTCATCGCCTCGACCATCGCAGAAGAGCTCGGGCTCGCCGGTCTGATGGCCGTGCTGGTGATCTATCTGCTGATCGTGATGCGCGGGCTGCGGGCGGCGCTCGGCACTCGCGACGAGTTCGGCAAGCTACTGGGCGCCGGCCTCGCGTTCGGGCTGGCACTTCAGGTCTTCGTGCAGGTCGGCGGAGTGACGCGGTTGATCCCCCTTACCGGCCTGACGCTTCCGTTCCTCTCCTACGGCGGATCGAGCCTGGTCTCGAACTGGGTGCTGCTCGCCCTGCTCATGCGGATCAGCGACGCCTCGCGACGTCCGCTGCCCGAACGCGCTGCGGTTCCGGACGAACATGCCACGGTGGCGATCCGGCTATGACTACGCCTGCGGGAAGTCCGATGAACCGGCCGCTTCGTCACATCGCGATCGCCGCGCTCGTGATGTTTGCGGCACTGTTGATCAACTCCAACGTCGTACAGGTCGGCGAGGCGTCATCGCTGCGCGCCAATCCGCATGACGTGCGTGTCCTGTACGGCGAGTACAGCCGGGATCGCGGGCCGATCGTCGTCGGCGGCAAGGACATCGCCCACTCGATCGCGACGAACGACACGTTGAAGTACCTGCGGACCTATCCCGGCGGCGCGGCCTACGCACCGGTGAGCGGCTACTACTCACTGGTGATCGGCGCATCCGGGATCGAACAGGCCGAGGACCCGATCCTGTCCGGGTCCGACGATCGGCTGTTCCTGCACCGGATCACCGACGAGATCACCGGCCGCACGCCGTCGGGTGGATCGGTCGTGCTCACCCTCAACCCGGCCGCGCAGACCGCGGCGTACAACGGACTGAAGGGCGTGCGCGGCGCGGTCGTCGCGATGGATCCGTCGACCGGCGCGATCCTCGCGCTCGCCACCTCACCGTCCTACAACCCGTCGGTGCTGTCGTCTCACGACTCGCAGGCGATCACCCACAACTACCACCGGCTGCTCCACGCCGCGGGTGACCCGCTGATCGACCGGGCGCTGGCCGAGACCTACCCACCGGGATCGCTGTTCAAGATCGTGACGGCGTCGGCGGCGTTCGGCACCGGGCGGTTCAACCCCGAATCGGTGATCCCGACGCCGCGCACGTTACGGCTCCCGGAGACCGACACATTCATGCAGAACTTCGGCGGGGAGAGCTGCGGCAACGGCAGCACCGACACGATCGCTGACGCCTTCCGGATCTCCTGCAACACCGCGTTCGCAGGGCTCGGGTTGAAGATCGGCATCAACACCCTCGCCGACCAGGCGAAGGCATTTGGCATTGGCCAGTCGGAGTCGATCCCTCTGCCGGTCGCCGCGAGCCAGTTCGCATTCAACGCCAACGAACCGAACACCGCGCTGTCCTCGATCGGCCAGTACGACGACGCGCTGACCCCGTTACAGGCTGCACAGATCGGCGCCGCGATCGCGAACAACGGGGTGGAGATGAAGCCCTACCTGGTCTCCCAGGTCCGCGGCGCCAACGCCCAGGTGCTCTCGCAGACCCAGCCGCAGGAGCTCCGCCGATCGGTGAGCACGGCCGTCGCCGAGCAGGTCAAGTCGATCATGGAGCTTGTCGTCCAGGCCGGCACGGGCACTGCCGCGCAGATCCCCGGCGTGACCGTCGCGGGCAAGACAGGCACCGCGCAGCACGGCCTCGCCTCGCAGCACCTCGCGCCCGACGCGTGGTTCGTCGCCTTCGCTCCCGCCGACAACCCGAAGGTGGCCGTGGCGGTCTTGGTTGAGGACGGCGGCAGCCTCGGCAGCGACGCGACCGGCGGCGCCGTTGCCGCCCCGATCGCTCGTTCGGTGATATGCGCCGTCTTGGGGTGCTCATGAAGCAGCGGTGCTCATGACGACGCCGGAAGAGCCCGTGCCGCTCGGGACGGTCGGCGACCGCTACGTACTCGTAGAGCTACTCGCCTCAGACGCTCGACATGAGACCTGGCGCGGCCACGACGACCTCGCCGGCCGGCAGGTCGCCATCACGCGCTACCTCAGCAACGACGACAACTGGCGCACCGCCTTCGATCGGCGGGCCTGTCAGCTCGAGGCGCTGTCGGACCCCGGCATCGCGAGCGTCCTCACCCACGATGCGAACGACGATGCGCCCTGGCTCGCGACAACGTACGTCGACGGCGAGACGGTCTCCGCCCTCGCGGCCGATCCGGGGCTGACCTCCGACGACGCACTCGCGGTGCTCGGTCAGACAGCCTTCGCCCTCGCGGCCGCGCATGGTGCGGGGATCGGCCATGGCTCGCTCGACAGTGACCACATCCAAGTGCGGTCTGACGGCTCGATCGCGCTGCTCGGATTCGCGATGGCCACCCCGCCATCGCTGGGCGGTGATCTCACCGCGCTTGCCGCACTCGCCCATCAGTTGCTCGACGATGCGGCCGCGACCGACACGGACGTCACCGATCTGCTGCGGTTGCTCGACGCCGGCGACTGGAGCGACCCCGCCGACATCGCCCGAACCACCCTCGCGCTCGCCGCCGCGCAACGGGTCGGTTCCGACGTCCCGGTTCGCCCGGCTGAGGTCACCGCGGATGAATCGACACCCGAGCCGCCACGCCCTTGGTACGACGAGGACGAGCGCAAGCGGGTACGCAACCGGCTGATCGCGTTGGGGGTGATCGTCGTACTCGGCGGCGGCGCCCTCCTGCGCATCTTCACTGCAGGCGCTGGCGAGACCTCCGTCCCGAGCGTCATCGGCGTCCCGTACGTCGAGGCGATCCACGACCTCAACGAGCAGGGACTACGCGGCAACGAAACCTTCACGACCGGGCGGGCAGGCACCGAAGGCACGGTGATCGTGCAGTACCCGACGGCCGGTCAGCGGGTCAAGGTCGGCACGGTCGTGGATCTCACCGTCGTCGCGGTCGGGTCGAGCTGATGGCCGCGCGAACCTGCGAGATCACGCGACGTTCGGCCGGTAACGTCGTGGCCGTGCGCGGACTTTTTGCTTTGAGGTCCGACGCTGCCTACAGGTCAGGCACCCGTGGCTAGAAGGAAGGACCTGATCGCCGGTCGCTACGAGATCGGCGAGGTGATCGGGCACGGCGGCATGGCTGAGGTCCATCGGGGTCGGGATGTGCGGCTCGGCCGGCCGGTCGCGATCAAGCTGCTGCGACGAGACCTCGCACGCGACAGCACATTCCAGGCGCGTTTCCGTCGGGAGGCGCAGTCCGCCGCGTCGCTCAACTCGCCGTCGATCGTCGCCGTCTATGACACCGGCGAGGACACGATCGACGGTGTCACGACGCCGTACATCGTCATGGAGTACGTCGACGGGCGGACACTGCGCGACATCCTCGCTGCCGAAGGCCGCCTGCTGCCGCGACGAGCGCTGGAGATGACAGCCGCCATCTGCGCCGCTCTCGAGCAGGCGCACGCGGCCGGCATCGTGCACCGTGACATCAAGCCGGCGAACGTCATGGTGACCAACTCCGGCGAGGTCAAGGTCACCGACTTCGGCATCGCTCGCGCCTTGACCAGCTCCACGTCGACGATGACCCAGACCGCGGCCGTCGTCGGAACCGCGCACTACCTCTCGCCGGAGCAGGCCCGCGGCGAGCACGTCGACGCCCGAAGCGACGTCTACTCGACCGGCTGCATGCTCTACGAGCTGCTGACCGGCGCTCCGCCGTTCACCGGTGAGTCCGCAGTCGCAGTCGCCTACCAGCATGTGCGCGAGGACCCCGTCCCGCCCTCGACGGTCGAACCCGACGTGCCGCAGGCAGCCGACGCAATCGTGCTGTTCGCGATGGCGAAGAATCCTGCTAACCGCTACGGCAGTGCCGCCGAGATGCGGGCCGACATCGAGCGAGCGCTGGCCGGCCGTCCGGTCCACGCCCGACCGGTGTCGGCGGGCAGCGAGTCGACCGGAGCCAACATGTCACCGACCTCCGTACTGTTGCGCGAGCCACCGGCTCGTCGCCGCAGCGCGGCCTACGCCGCGCTTGCTGTTGCTGCGCTCGCGGTCTTCGTCATCGCCCTGGTGATCGCGCGCAACGTAGTAACCGGCAATGGAGGCGACCTCAACACCCCCAGCGTCGTCGGGCAGTCATACGCCGACGCACAGTCGACGCTGAGCGGCCAGGGCCTCCGGGTCGGAACCGTCACGGACATCTACAGCGCAGCCCAGCCGAAGGGCGCGATCGTCTCCCAGGATCCGCCGGCCGGCATCTTGTTGCGCAAGGGCCAGCCGGTGAACCTGGTGCTCTCCGAGGGCATCGAGTACATCCTGATTCCTGACGGACTCGTCGGGCTTTCACAGGACGATGCGAAGAGCGCGCTCGAGGCTGCGCACCTCAAGGTCGGCAGGGTCATCCAGATGAACTCCGCCGTGCCCGCGGGTCAGGTGCTGTCGACCGACCCAGCCGCGGGCACGACCGTCGCGGCAGGGAGCAAGGTCACGCTCACCGTGTCCAACTCCCACGTCAGGGTGCCGGACGTCACGGGCCAAGACGAGACGACCGCCACAGCGTTGCTCCAGCAAGCCGGCTTCCAGGTTGTCGTGAAGCCAACGGCGGTCTACAACCCGAACAAGGACGGCCAGGTCATCACGCAGAGTCCGGTCGGCGGCACCTTCGCAGCATCGAATGCGAGCGTGACGATCTACGTCGACGAGCTGACCCCGACCAGCAGCACCAGCCCGACGACCACGCCAACGGATACGCCGTTCCCCACGGACTCGGGGACTCCGGTTCCGGTCTTCTAACCCAGGAAGCCGCGGCGCCGGGCGATCGCGACCGCTTCGGTCCGGCTCCCGGCATCGAGCTTGCTCAACAGGTTCGAGATGTGAACGCTCACCGTCTTCGCGCTGATGAACAGCGTCGCCGCGATGTCGCGGTTGCTCCTGCCGGTCGCGACCAACTCCAGCACCTCGCGTTCACGCGGCGTGAGCGCTTCGACGTCACGTGGCTTGCTGCCCCGGCCGGTCTCGGCGTCGACAGTGGCGCCTTGCTCGCGCAACTCATCGATCAGCGCACCGGCACCAAGCTGGACAGCGATCGCGCGCGCGGCAGACCGTTCGACTTCTGCCTCGGCCGCGTCGCCGGTTGCAGTCAGCGCCGCGGCCAGCCGCGCTCGCGACCTCGCGGTCTCATAGACATGACCGAACAACTCGAACGCGGCGACCGACTCACGCCAGCAGCTGATCAACGCAGCTGCGTCGGGAAGCGGCTCTACTCCTGAGAGCCAGTGCAGCCGCAACCGCTCGGCCTCGAGACGCACCATCCACGCTTGGCCTTCGGGCCCGGGATCACGCATCGCATCCGCGACCTCACGTGCCGCAGCCAGGATCTGGTCGGCACGCCCGACCAGCTCGACCCGCTCGCTTGCCGGAGCTGACTCCGCCGCCGTCGCGATGCAGCCGGCAAGCAAAGCCGCGAGCCGTACCCGCGCGTTGAATCCGGGGCGCTGCCACAGCGCGCCGACGAACTCGACCACCTCGTCGTGGATCTCCATCGCCTCCGCGATGTCTCCGCGCTGGCTCAGCAGCTGGATCGCGGCGCTGCCACTCATCAGCGCCACCAGGCCATCGAGTGCCCAGCGGGCCCGCAGCCTCGGCATCGCAGCGAGCGCTGCCGTCTCGCCTCGGCCCGCCGCGATCTCGAGTGCCACCGCGTCGAACAACGCCGCTGCTATCTCCGGTGGCGTCCCTCCGCCGGCATCGACGAGGCGCGACGCCCGCGTCCAGTCACCAGCGACGTGAGCGGCGATTGCCCCGAACAGCACTGCCTCCATGCCGTACGGCGCCCACTGACGGCCCAGCGCGTTCGCCCGTTGGGCGGCCCGGTCGAACGCCGCGATGGCATCGCTGAGCCGCCCCTGGCCGTAGAACAGGCTGCCGAGCGTGTAGAGGCCACGTAGCTCGGCATACGGCTCGCCGGCTGCCCGCGCATCGCGTACGGCCGCGTCGACGGTGGCGAGCGCGCCCGCGGCGTCCCCGGAGCGCTCGTCGATCCGCGCCAGCAGGATGGTGACGTCCGACACCACCGCGGGAAGCCGTAACTCCCGCGCCATCTGGAGCGCCTCACCGGCCCAGCGGGCGGCCTCGTCATCGCGTGCTCTGTCATGCATCGCACGCGCATGGACATCGAGCACGTGAGCGTGCAGCCGACTCGCCGGCTGATCGCTCATCAGCCGGACGGCCTCGGTCGTGAGGCTGAGCAGGTCGAGGTTGTGGTCCATGACCAGGGCAGTGGTCGCTAGGCAGTGGATCAGTCGCGCCCGGTCCGTTGCGGGAGACGAGTCCGGCAGGGCACCCAGCTCATCGTTGGCGAGTGCCACCGCACGTGCAAGATGGCCGGCCGCGGCTGCGGCGTTGCTTGCTCGGATGACGAGCCCGACGCGGTCAACGGGATCGCCGTCGGCAGAGGCCAGTCGCGCGGCGACGTCCGGATCCTCCATCAGCTCCAGGGCGCGCTCGTAGTGGCGGATCGCCTCCTCGGGCCCGCCCACAGCCATCGCTTCCATACCTGCCTGGATGCTCGCCCGGGTCGCGGTGACGAGATCGTGTGAGGCCCAGGCATGGCGTGACAGCTCGGCGGCCGAGCCGTCGACCGCGCCGCTCGCCAGGGCATCGGCGTACGCCGCGTGCAGTCGGACGCGCTCCCCGGGAAGCAGATCTTGGTAGATCGCCTCGGCCAGGAGCGCGTGGCGGAAGGCATAGTGTTCGCCGTCACCGGAGACCAGGATGTTGGCCTCGACCGCGGACCGTACCGCGGCGTCGAGGGCGCCGGGGTCGAGATCGGTGCCGCTGGCGAGCAGTTGATGTGAGACGCGGCGGCCCGCCACACTGGCTGCCCGCACCACGAGCCGCGCTTCGTCGTGTAGCTGCTCGAGCCGCACCAGCAACAGATCAGCCAGATCGATCGGCAGACGTCCGTCGCCTGAGGTCGCCGCCGCGACCAGCTCTTCGATGAAGAACGGATTGCCCTCGGCTCGCATCAAGATCTGCCGCACGTCGCGTTCGCTGATCGCTTCCGGCTGCAGGGTCTGCACCAGCGAACGGGCGTCGGCCGCGGCGAGCGGTCCGAGCTGCATGCGCGCGACTCCCGGCAGACGCGACCACTCGGCCAAGGTGGCTCTCAGCGGATGGCGGCGATGCAGGTCGTCGCTGCGATAGGTCGCGAGCATCGTGACGGGAGTGTCGAACCGTCGGGCGAACAGCCAGTGCAGGAGGTCGCGAGTCGACTGGTCTGCCCAGTGCAGATCCTCGACGACGAACAGGACGGGCGCATCACCGGCCAGTGCGCACAGACTGTCGTGGACCGCCTCGAGCAGCGCGGCTCGCCGCGTCGGCTCGAGTGAGACATCGGACTCGGTGAGCAGGCGATGCGAAGGGTGCAGCCGCTCGATCGCTGGGCTCCGCTCGACGAGCGATCGGACGAGCTCGGGTTGCTCACTACCGAGCCGGCCGAGAGCCTCGCTGAACGGCAAGTACGGCGGTGAGCCGTCACCGAAGTCGAGACAGTGGCCGACGAGCACCCGCCACCCGGCATCGAGTGCCAGCCGGGAGGTCTCCTTGCTCAGCCGGGTCTTGCCGGATCCGGCGTCACCGCCGAGCAGCACAACTCGGCCTGCGCCGGCATCGCCGCCATTCGCTGACAACCCGACCAGGGCGGCGAGCTCCCGCAACTCGTCGGCACGGCCGACGAGCGGTGCGTCAGCCCCGATCGCCACCCGCTCATCATCGCGGGTCCGCGCGAGGGATTTCTCGCTCGCGACCTACCCCCGGCCAACCAGGTGATACGGCGCACCGAGCGGCAGCGTCGGGGCGGAGAGGGCGGCCGGGTTGGGGACCGGCCGCCGCCTCCAGCTCAGGAACGGCGCGAGTCGGCGCCGCCGTACCGAGGACCGGGTCCGTGGACGATAGGTGTCCTTGATCCGCTGGATGCGGTAGTCGACCTCTGCCTGGACGAACGCTGGTGGGACCGAGCCGATCATCTCGGGTCGCCTTCTCTCTCGCTGCGGTGTGATGCATTCACGATCCGCTGCTGAGGAGTGTCGGCACATCGGAAGGAATCCCTATCTATCGCCCAACCCGGACACGCCTAGGTCTTAGGCACACGCGGCAGGCTTAGACGGGCTCCTAAGCCACGGAAGCGCGCTGCTTCTCCAAGCGCTCAGCGAGATCGGGAACCCGCTCGCCCGCATCGGGATCCCCGCAGACCGCGAGCCAGTTGGCAAGCATGCGATGGCCGCCCTGGGTGAGCACGGACTCGGGGTGGAACTGCACCCCTTCGACCGGATGCTCTCGGTGGCGCAGGCCCATCAGCACGTTGCCCGTGCGCGCCGTGATCTCGAGGTCGTCAGGCAGTCCCGATTCGAGGACCGTCAGCGAGTGGTAGCGGGTCGCGATGCAGGGACTCGGCAAGCCCGCAAACACGCCGGCGCCGCCGTGAGTCACCTCACTGGTCTTGCCGTGCAGCAGCTCGGGTGCCCGCTCGACAACCCCGCCGTAGGCGACGCCGATTGCCTGATGGCCGAGGCACACACCAAAGATCGGAGTGCTCGCGCCGTAGGTCTTGATCACGTCGATGCAACAGCCAGCGTCCTCGGGACGGCCCGGTCCGGGCGAGAGCATGACGCCGTCGACCTCGCCGAACAGGGGGTCGCCGATCTCGATTGCGTCATTGCGGCGTACCTCGACCTCCGCGCCGAGCTGCTGCAGGTACTGAACCAGGTTGAACACGAAGCTGTCGTAGTTGTCGATGACGAGGACCCGACTCACGCCGCCGAGCCTCTCATCCGGCTAGAGCGCATGGCACATAGATATCGCTATGGCAGTAGTCATGTGCCATCCGCTCAGTTGGGTACGGCGGGGGCGGGCGACGTCGGCTGCGGGCTGCTCGGGGTGTCGACGGTGACGTGGTTGAACGGCAGCTTGGGACTCGCCCACGGAAAGACGACGAGGAACAGCAACACGACCACGCCGGCGATCAGCACGGTCACCCCGAGCAGTTTCCCCGCGACGCCACCCGGCAGCTTGCGCCAGATCCAGGAGTACATGTCAGTCACTCACCAGAGCGTTCTTGCTCAGCGCCCGCGGCAGACCGGCCGAGCGCAGCTGAGAGCCGGTGAGCAGCGCGTGGACGACGATCCGCTGCGCGGCGGAGTACCGCGGGTTGCAGGACGTGAAGGTCAGCACCTTCTCCGTGGGGACGGCGTCGAAGTTCGGCTGGTCCGGCACGGGATAGGACACCGAGATGTCGTCGGGAGACACGATCTCCTGGAACTGCGCAGTGGTCCCGGGGATGTTCTCGACGGTGTAGGTGAGCCAGCGGGTGCGGGTCTCGATCACAATCGCGTCCCCAGTTCGCAGCTCGTTGATGTTGTAGAAGGGATGCAGGTACGTCGTGCGGTGGCCCGCAACGGTGAAGTTGCCCACCTGTCCGGGCAGTGCGGTCTCCGCGTAGTGGCCGGGACCCTTCTCGAGATCCGC
The DNA here is from genome assembly GCA_036267875.1 of Mycobacteriales bacterium. Taxonomy (GTDB): domain Bacteria; phylum Actinomycetota; class Actinomycetes; order JAFAQI01; family JAFAQI01; genus DASZTV01. The sequence continues at coordinate 2,207 of DATAVE010000138.1, read as the reverse complement.
AGTCGACGTGCCCTCGACGATGACGAAGCTGTATTTCAGGCCGAAGCGCGGGATCCGCAGGATCGCGATACCTGTGCCGAGCGGCGGATTCGAGATCGAGATGCCCTGCTTCCACTGCTCCTGGAGCGTGGTGACGAGCTTGTGCTGGTCTCGCGTGGTGGTGAAGCCGGTCCACCACAGCTCGTACACGACAAACAGCAGGATGACGAGGCCGCCGGTGATCAACAACTGACCGACGCCCCGCACCAGCGTGCGCCAGTAGCCCACGCCACTACGCTAGACGCGAAGTAGCCCCGAGAAGCCATCTCGAGCGAGCCAGGAGTCTCAGTGCCCAAGTCGAAGGTCCGCGCCAAGGCGGTCTACACGCCACCCCCGACTCGTTCGACAAAAAAGCGGGTCAGCCCGCCATGGGTCGGCGGCGCGATGCTCGGCTGCTTCCTCGTCGGGATCATCTGGCTGGTGCTGTTCTACGTCACTGGTGGCTCGCTGCCCGTCAAGGCGCTGTCGAACTGGAACCTGCTGATCGGCTTCGGCTTCATCATCGCCGGGTTCGGCGTCTCCACCCAGTGGCGCTAGCCGCCCATCAGCACAGTGCCGCTAGAGGCGCACAACACCGACGTAGTAACACTCGTGTGATTCGCCCACAGGGGATATCCACAGTGTGGATAGCCGTCTTCTGCCCGTTCGCGGGCTGATCCATGCCTATCTATCTGTTCCGTTGCACCAAATGCGACGTCGAGCACGAAGAGTTGCTGGGGCTGGGCAAGACGGGCGACCGAAAGTGCCCCGAATGCGGCGGCAAGGCCAAGCACCGCTTCGCGAGGATCGCGGTGAAGTACGAAGGTTGGGGCTTCTCAGCCACGGACAACCTCGTAGGCGACACCAAGGGCAAAGACTTCAAACAGCTACGCAAGAAAGCAGAAGAAATCAGCGACAGCTAAACGGTTGTGCGGCCTCAACCGTGTCCCAGCGCGGTTGAGGCCTCACAACCCAAATCGCTTAGAGGAGCTCGAGGATCGTGGCGTTCGCCATGCCGCCGCCCTCACACATCGACTGCAGGCCGTACTTGATGCCGTTGTCGACCATGTGGTGGACGAGGCGGGTCATCAGGATCGCGCCCGAACCACCGAGCGGGTGACCGATCGCAATCGCGCCACCCAGCGGGTTCAGCGCGTTGGCGTCAGCGCCGGTCTCCTCGAGCCAAGCCAGCGGCACCGGAGCGAACGCCTCGTTGATCTCGAAGGCACCGATATCGCTGATCTTCAGGCCCGACTTGGCGAGGGCCTTGGCGGTCGCAGGGATCGGGGCGGTGAGCATGATCACCGGGTCGTCGCCGGCGAGGGCGAAGGTGTGCAGGCGGACCAACGGCTGCAGGCCAAGTGCTGCGGCCTTCTCGCTCGTCATGATCAGGAGTGCGCCGGAACCGTCCGAGATCTGCGAGGAGTTGGCGGCGGTGATGACGCCGTCCTCCTTGAACGCGGTCTTGAGCTCACCGAGCTTCTCCAGCGTTCCGCCGCGGCGAACACCCTCGTCGACCTCGAGGCCGGTGTCGGGCACCACGGCGTACTGCTTGGAGAACGCACCCGAGTCGATCGCCTTGGCGGCCTTCTCGTGCGAGCCGAGCGAGAACTCATCGACCTGCGTGCGGGACAGCCCCCAGCGCTCGGCGATCATCTCGGCGCCGAGACCCTGGTTGATCTGCTGGCCTTCGTACCGGGCGAAGAACTTGGGGCCCATCGGGAAACCGACGTCCTTGCCGACCGAGGAGCCCATCGGCACCCGGGTCATGAGCTCGACGCCACCGGCGACGGCGACGTCGTACTGGCCGGACAGGACTCCGGCAGCGGCGAAGTGGACAGCCTGCTGACTCGAGCCGCACTGCCGGTCGACGGTGGTGCCAGGGACCGTCTCCGGCCAACCTGCCGCCAGGACCGCGTTGCGCCCGACGTTCATGGTCTGCTCGCCGACCTGGCTCACGCAGCCCCAGACCACGTCATCGACGACGGCGGGATCGATGCCGGTGCGCTCTACGAGTGAGGTGAGGATGTGGGCCGAGAGGTCCACGGGGTGAACATCCTTGTATGCGCCGTTACGCCGCCCGACTGGGGTGCGGACAGCTTCGACGATGACCGCGTCACGCATGGAACGCCTCCTGGCAGATTCCGATGAGTCCGGGCTCGTCCCGGCTCCTGCGGATGATCCTAAGA
>DATAVE010000137.1:0-10520 GCA_036267875.1 Mycobacteriales bacterium | reverse complement strand
TCGTGAGGTCGACGCTCTCGATCCAGCCCCCTTCGAAGTCGGGCGGCTCATTGCTGTGGGTCGCGAGATCCATCGGCAGCCGGATGCCTGCAATCTCCGTCCAGAGAAATCCACCGTTGTTTGCGACGTACCCGAGGCCGTTCGGCCCGATCGCGAGGCCGTTGGGTCCCCCGCCCGGCTTCGCAACCGTCGAGACGACCCCGTCCGCGATCCGCAGGATGCGCCCGCTGTCGATGTCGACGCAGAGCACCGACCCGTCTTCGCAGATGACCGGTCCCTCGGGGCAGCCCAAGCCGCTGCCGATGACGTCGAACTCCAGCGGCTCATGAAAGGTGGTCTTCATTAGAGGTCTCCGAGAGAACTGAGGAGCTCATGGCATCGACGAGACGGTGATAAGCCGATAAAGTGAGCGGTCACTCTCGGCAACATAGAGCAGGGCATGCGGGAGCGCAATGTCTGAACGAAAGTTGGCACGTCGATGACGCAACGCACGATCTCCGTACCTGAGAAGATCCGCCAGGTCGCCGCCGACCACCCTGACCGACCGTTCGTCGTGGAGGCCGGCGGACGTACCGTCAGTTACGGCGAGTTCCAGTCCGAGTCGTTGATCTGGGCTGCCGCGTTCCGGACTCTCGGGATCGGCCCGGGCGACACCGCGATGACGATGGTGAAGCCGACGGCGGCCGCGTACGCCGCGTGGATCGGGATGTGCTGGCGGCGAATCGTCGAGACGGCGTGCAACACCGACTATCGAGGCCAGACCCTCACTTACCTGCTCAACCAGTCGCGCAGCAAGGCCGCCGTGATCGACCCGGAGTTCCTGCCTCGTCTCATCGAGGTCTCCGCCGATGTCCCCGACCTCGAGGTCGTCGTGGTGCTCGGCGACTCCGTCGACAAGGTCGAAGGCACGCCGTTTCGGGTGATCACCTCGATCGAGCTGCTGGCCGGAGTCGAGCCCGAGACCACGCTCGAGCCGCTCATGCCGTGGGAGATCGCGACGATGATCTACACCTCCGGCACGACGGGCCCCTCGAAGGGCGTGTTGATCGCGTGGGCCCAGATCCAGCTCGGCAGCGACGGCCTGATTCCTCTCGACGGTTTCGACGAGACCGACGTCTTCTACTCGCCGTTCCCGATGTCCCACGCGAGCGGCCGCGCCGCAATCTGCATCATGACCCAGTGCGGCGGCCAGTTCGTGATCCGCGAGCGGTTCAGCACGACGCACTACTGGGAGGACATCACCGCCCACGGTTGTACGACGACCGGCCTGGTCGGCGCGATGACGGCGTTCCTCTGGACCCAGCCGCCGTCACCGAACGACGCCGCCAATCCCCTCAAGCGCGCCGTGATGATGCCGGTCGTCCCTCATTACAAGGAGTTCGAGCAGCGGTTCGGGCTGAAGCTGACCACCTGCTACGCGATGAGCGAAGTCGGTCCCGTGATCAGCACGGGCTGGAACATCACCGACCCCGCCTCGTGCGGCGTGGTGCGGGACGGTTTCGAGGTACGGCTGGTCGACGAGCACGACTTCGAAGTACCGGTCGGCGAGGTCGGGGAGCTGATCGTCCGCCACCGCGACCCTTGGGTCCTCTGCCAGGGCTACTTCGACATGCCTGACAAGACCGCCGAGGCGTGGCGCAACGGGTGGTTCCACACCGGCGACGCATTCCGCATCGACGCCCAGGGCCGGTTCTACTTCGTCGACCGGATCAAGGACGCCATCCGCCGCCGCGGCGAGAACATCAGCTCGTTCGAGGTCGAGGCCTTGGTCAATGCGCACTCTGCCGTGGTCGAATCCGCCGCCATCCCGGTTCCCTCGGAATGGGGCGAGGACGAGGTGAAGGTCTGCGTCGTACGCGCGGACGGCTCGCTCACCGAAGACAAGCTGATCCTCGACCTGATCAAGTCGATGCCGGCCTTCATGGTTCCTCGGTACGTCGAGTTCACCGACACCCTGCCGAAGACCGATGCGACTCAGCGCGTGAAGAAGAACCTGTTGCGCGTCAAGCCGTTGAACGCCAACACCTGGGACCGCGAGGCAGCAGGCATCAAGATCCCTAAGGGCTAATCGACGAGGCCCTCAGAGGCGCGGTTCCCGCGGCAGCGCGAGGACCCGCTCCGCAATCGTGTTTCGCTGGATCTCGTTAGTACCGCCTTCGATCGTGTTCGCCCTGCTGCGCAGGAACGCCTTCGGAATGTCGCCGGTCTGGATGCCCATGTCATGCCACGACGTCGGGCGGTGCATCTCATAGGACCCGTAGAGCAGGCCCTCGGCGCCGATCATCGCCATACACAGCTCATACACGGCTTGGTTGAGCTCGCCCGAGGCGAGCTTCACGAGCGACCCCTCCGGACCGGGGACGCCGAGCCGCTGCCGGGCAACGCCACGAGCGCGCATGAACTCATTCGCATGCCACCGCACGTAGAGATCCATGAGCCGCCCGCGAAGCATCGGAGTACGACGGTCGGCCGGCAGCGAACGCCACAGCTCGAGAGCTTCGTCGATCGACGGCACACTGTGGTCGAGCACGTGGTTGGTGGCGTTGCGCTCCTCCATCAACGTGCCCAACGCGATCCGCCAACCACCATCTACCTCGCCGATCCGGTCGGTGTCCGGGACGATGACATCGGTGAGAAAGACCTCGTTGAACTCGGCATCGCCGGTCATCTGACGGAGCGGGCGAACCTCGACACCGGGACTCGTCATGTCGACGATGAACGCGGTGATGCCGTTGTGGCGCGGCTTGTCCTGCGACGTACGCGCCAGCAGAAGTCCACGTCTGGCGATGTGCGCCATCGTCGTCCAGACCTTGCCACCGTTGACCGTCCACGAGTCGCCGTCACGTACGGCGGTGGTCCGCAGCGACGGAAGGTCGCTCCCGGCGCCTGGCTCACTGAACAGCTGACACCAGAACTCCTCGCAAGTGAACAGCTTTCGCAGGTACTTCGCCCGCTGGTCGTCCGAGCCGAACTTCGCGAGCGCCGGTGCAACAACCCCGATCCCACCAGCTTGCTCAGAGAAGTTGTCGGGTACGCCGATGCGCTCGAGCTCCTCATCGACGATCGACTGAAGCTCGGGCCGCACGTCGAGGCCACCCCAGCCGAGTGGGTAGCTGACCCTGCTCAAGCCGGCATCGAACGTGGCGCCCCAAGCCTCGGACGGAGAACGGCGCGTTCGTTGCAGGTCCTCGACCAGCGTTGCGAGGCGCGACCGGACCAGAGTCACCTCGGCGTCCTGCTCAAAATGAGTAACCATTCACTCAGGTTAGGCGAAGGTGCCTGGACATGTCGATGGACGTGCCCTACTTTCTGGGTGAGCGTTCATTCACTGTGAACGTTCACTCGCAAGGGGGCGAGATCACCAGATGCCGACCGTCGATGGCTGGATGAACGTGTTCCGGCTGAGCGCCGGGGACCCGATCCCTGCTCCTGACGCAGACCTGCGGGTCGTCGGCAAGCTGTTCGGCGGCGAGGGACCCGAGGCCTGGGTCACCCACACTGTCGGCGACGCGCTCGAGGTCATGGACCGGACCGGTACCGATCGCGCGCTGCTTACCGTCCGCGCTCGGCCGGCAGACGGGCCTGGAGGCGTCGCCAATCTATTGAGCGTCGAAGACGGACGGACTGCCTGCCGTATGGCCAACGAGCGCTTCCGTCTGGTCCTCCACCTGCAGGACGTGAAGTCTCCACGAGACAACGCCTGCCTGGTCCGCGAAGTGGGCGAGCTCGACGAGGTCGTGGCCCTCGGGGTGTTCCCGGCGTACCTGGGCGCCGACCTTCACGACCGCCGGCTCTATCCGGTCTACGAAGCTTGCATCGAGCGCGGACTTCCCATCCGCCTCAACCTCGGGGTCGCAGGACCGATGGTGCCGTCGAGGCATCAGAACCCGGAGCTTCTCGAAGACCTGCTCATCGACCTCCCCGAGCTGACAGTCATCGGCTGTCACATGGGTCATCCCTACGAGGCGCTGCTGGTACGGCTGATGGTGAAGTTCCCCCGGCTCTTTCTGATGGCGTCGGGCTACCTGCCGAAGTACATAGACCCAGCAGTGGTCCAGTTCATGGGCTCCTCGCGTGGCGCCGGTCGAGTGATGTTCGGCAGTGACCACCCGGGAATCCCGCTCGATCGGGCGCTTGAAGAGGCCCGCAAGCTTCCGATCCGCGAGGACGCGCTCGACCAGTTCCTCGGCTCGGCCCTCTGCGACGTCCTCGGATGGGCCTCATGAAGACCTCGGCTTCCAGCGACACCACCACAAATCCGCGTAAGCGGCACACGAGAGGAACGTCCACATGCGCATGAAGGTTCGCAAGTCGATCAGCCTGTTGGCGTTCGCCGGACTCGGCGCCATCAGCGCGTGTGGCGGCTCGTCATCAGGGGGTGCGTCCTCCGGCGGGTCCGCTGCGTCGAACCTCACGGGACCGAAGATCGTGATCGGCGTCATCGCCTCCGAGAGCGGCACCGGCGTCGCGGCGAACTCCGACATCTCCACCACCGCCAAGGACTGGCAGGACTACGTCAACGCGCACGGTGGAATCAACGGCAGCCCGGTCAGCGTCATCGTGAAGGACGACGGCAACAGCGCGGCGACCGCGCTTCAGGATGCGCAGGACCTCATTCAGAACGACCACGCGGTCGCGATCGGAGACGCCAGCTTCACCGCTACCGCCTTCCAGAAGTACGTCGACGCCGCGAAGGTTCCGGTGGTGAGCCTCGGCGGCGCCGGCGCCTCGACCCTCTATCTCAGCGACCCGAACTTCTTCACGGAGATGACGACGATCCCCGGTGCGATCGCGGCGTACGCCGAGACCGCCCAGATCGCGGGCGGCAAGAACTTCGGCCTCCTCTACTGCTCCGAGTCGCCGACCTGCTCGCAGTCGGTGCCGCTGTTCAAGCAGGCGAGCCAGGCAACCGGACTGAAGTTCGGATACTCCGCTGAGGTGAGCGCGTCGACGCCGAACTACACCGCCGTGTGCCTCGCCGCCAAGAATGCCGGGGTCGACGCTCTGGCGATCGTGAGTGCGAGCCCGCAGGAGAACCAGCGGATCTTCGACAACTGCGCCACCCAGAACTACAACCCGATCGCCCTCAACAACGGCAGCACCTTCGGGCCGTCGGCAGCGAGCGACTCGAAGATTCCCGTCCAGTGGACATTCACGCCGACTCTGTCTGCCAGCGTCCAGTCCGCCGCAACCGCGCCGCTCCGTGCCGCGATGGGCAGCTATCTCACGTCCGCCTCCGCGCCGCAGAACGTGATGAACGCTTGGGTCGGTCTCGAGGTGATCGCAGCTGCGGCCAAGGCCGGAGTGACGTCGGGCGCGACGCCGACGGCCGCTGCGATGTATGACGGCCTCTACTCCCTCAAGGCCTTCACCGCAGGCGGCCTCACCGGTCCGCTTACCTACAGCAAGACGGCCCCCACGCAGTCGAACTGCTTCTTCCTCTCGAAGCTCGACCACGGCACGTTCTCTACTCCCAAGGGAACGGCCGCCATCTGCCCACCTGCCTCCGGCGGGCAGTAGCAGCTGCGGGCTCTTGGTGAACTCAGCGCTCCAACTGGAACGCCTCACCATTGGGTACGGCGGTAGCGCGGTCGTCCACGAAGTCACCTTGGAAGTACCCAAGGGAACGGCGATCGCGCTACTCGGCCCCAACGGTGCGGGCAAGTCCACGCTGCTTCGGGCGGCAGCGGGACTGCTCAAACCGATGTCGGGCCGGATCGTTCTCGACGGCGAGGACGTGACGAGCGAACGCGTCGATCAGCGAACTCGACGGGGGTTGTGCCACATCCCGGATGGCCGGGGCGTCTTTCCCTCGCTAACGGTGCGGGACAACATCGTGTTGCAGTCCGACCGCGGGCGACACGAGGAGGCCCTGCAACAGGCCACTGAGGCGTTCCCGGCGCTCGGCTCCCGCCTCAAGCAGCTGGCCGGAACGCTGAGTGGCGGCGAGCAGCAGATGCTCGCGTTGTCCCGCGCCTACGTCTCCGATCCTCGCGTCGTGTTGGTGGACGAGGTTTCACTCGGACTTGCACCGGTGATCGTCGACCAGCTGTTCGAGTTCTTGGCCTCTCTGCTGTCGCGCGGGACGGCGCTGTTGATCGTCGAGCAGTACGTGAGCCGGGCACTGGCGATTGCCTCCGAGGTCTACGTCCTGAGCCGCGGCCGCGTCGTCATGCGGGCGGCCAGCAACGACGTCAGCGAGGCGGATCTCTTCGAGCGATACCTCAACATCGACACCCAACCGGCCTGACGCGATGAACGAGTTCCTGCCTTTCATCGTCATCGGGCTGACAGTCGGCTCGGTCTACGGGCTTGCGGGTTCGGGCCTCGTACTGACCTACAAGACCTCGGGCATCTTCAACTTCGCCTACGGGTCGCTTGCGGCGTTGGCGGCGTACCTCTTCTACTTCCTGCGCCAGCACGAACACCTTCCCTGGCCGGTGGCCGCGATCCTCACGTGTGCGGTCGCAGCTCCCATCGCCGGCACCGCGTTCGAGCGGCTGGCGCGGGTGCTCAGCCGCGCGTCGACTCCGATCCAGGTACTCGCGACCGTCGGCATCACGCTGGTGGTCCTGTCCTTCAGCGCGCTGGTCTTCCCGACGTCCGACCCAACGGTTGAGCCCTACCTGCCGACGCAGACCGTACGCATGTTCGGGGTGAACGTCGGCTGGGACCAGATCATCGTCTTCTGCGTCGCAGTCGGCTCCACGGCCGTTCTCTACTGGTTCTTCCGTGCGTCGCGGCTGGGTATCGCGATGCGTGCCGTCGTCGATAACCCTGACCTCCTGGGTCTCACTGGTGAGAACCCGGTAGCGGTTCGGCGCTGGGCCTGGATCATCGGCACCAGCTTCGCGGCGATGGCCGGCGTCCTGCTCGCGCCTACCACCCAGCTGGACGCGCTGGTCCTCACGATGTTGGTGGCGCAGGCGTTCGGGGCCGCCGCGATCGGTGCGTTCTCGAGCCTGCCGCTCACGTTCGCCGGCGGCTTGCTGATCGGCGTCCTCGGCTCACTATCGACCAAATACACGGCGAGCTACCCGGCCCTGGCCGGGATCAGCGCCAGCCTGCCGTTCATCGTCCTCTTCGTCGTCCTCGTCGTGACACCACGCGCCCGGCTGATGATGCGCGCCACCAAGGCCGTGGTGGAGGTGCACCGGTCGTGGGAGGCGCCGTGGCGGGTCAAGGCGGCGGGTAGCTCGGTCGTGATCCTCGTGCTCGCCCTCGCGCCGCTCTACTCCGGCATCCACCAAATCGCGTACTCGCAGATGGTCATCACGACGATCCTGCTGCTTTCGCTCGGGCTCCTCGTCCGTACCTCGGGTCAGGTCTCGCTCTGCCACGTCGCGTTCGCCGCAGTCGGCGCCTCGACGATGGCGCACCTGACCGCAAGCGGCGTCCCTTGGGTCATAGCGCTGCTCATATCGGCCGTCGTCGCCATCCCGGTTGCCTGCCTACTGGCGGTCCCGGCGGTGCGCCTGTCCGGGGTGTTCCTTGCCCTCGCGACGCTCGGCTTCGGGATCCTTGTCGAGCAGCTCTTTTACACGATGCACTTCATGTTTGGACCGAATGCGAGCGGACTACCCACGTCGAGGCCGGGCGGTGGCATCGGACCGTGGCACTTCGCGACCCAGAACGGCTTCTACTACGTCCTGCTGCTGGTCATGGTCCTCGCGGCGGTGACGCTCGCGGCGATCGAGCACGGCCGGCTCGGCCGCCTGCTTCGCGCCATGCGCGACTCCCCAGTCGCTCTCGAGACGCATGGCACGACGCTGTTGACCGCGCGCGTGCTGGTGTTCGGGATCAGCGCCTTCTTCGCGGCCCTAGCCGGCGGACTCACCGCCTCCCTGCTGCAGTTCTCGGCGGCGAGTGAGTTCGCGTCGTTCACCTCGCTCACGTTGTTCGCGACCGTGGTCGTGATCGTCGTCGGTGCCCCTTGGTACGCCGTCATCGGTGCCGCCCTGACCGACCTGGTCCCGTCGTACTGGGCGTCAGCGAAAGCCAGCATCGTGCTCCAGCTGGTGTTCGGCGTTGCCGCGATCCTTTACGCGTTCACCAGCTGGCACCGGTTCGGGATTCCGGCGCCGGTCCGCCAGGCACTCGATCGGTTCGGCCGGCCGCCGTCTCGCCAGCGCCGAGTCGACCCCGCGCCCGCGTCTCATGCCGCGCCGCTCCCCCGGCGGGACCCGCGGACCGGCCTCGAGCTGCAAGGACTCCAGGTTCGCTATGGCAGTGTGACAGCCGTCGGCAACGTCAGTCTCCGAGCGCCGCAGGGCAGAATCACCGGGCTCATCGGCCCGAACGGCGCCGGCAAGACGACCACCTTCAACGCGTGCTCCGGCCTGGTGAAGCCGACGAACGGGCAGGTCGTCCTCAACGGCCGATCCGTCACCCGATTGCGGCCGCACCGTCGGGCCAGGCTCGGCTTGGGTCGCACGTTCCAGAAGGTGGAGCTCTTCGACTCCCTCACCGTCGAGGAGAACGTCGCGATGGGACGTGAGGCGGCTTTGGCCGGTGGCAACCCGCTCGCACAGCTGCGGTCGAGACGAGTCGAGACGCGCTCTGTCCAAGCGTCGTGTGACGACGCGCTGCGGCTGGTTGGGATCGAACATCTGAGGACGCAGCAGACCGGCCTGCTCTCGACCGGGCAGCGCCGACTCGTCGAGCTGGCCCGCGTCCTTGCCGGGCCGTTCGACCTCCTTCTCCTCGACGAGCCGTCGTCCGGGCTGGACCCGCAGGAGACCGAGACCTTCGGCTCGATCCTGACGCGAGTGGTCGCCGAGCGAGGCACCGGCGTGTTGCTGGTCGAGCACGACATGAAGCTCGTCGCTCAGGTGTGCGACCACGTCTACGTCCTGGACTTCGGCGAATCGATCTTCGAAGGCTCCGTCGACGAGATGCAGCGGTCAGCCAGGGTCCAGACGGCCTATCTCGGCACCGAGACCGTCAGGAGCTAGATCACGGTGGACTTTGAGCTGACCCAGCGTTGCACGGAGCTCCAACAGCGGGTGCACGCGTTCATGGACGACCACATTTATCCCGCTGAGGCGGTGTACGAGCAGCAGATGCGGGAGTCGGGCGACACCAACTTTCATCCGCCGATCATCGAAGAGCTGAAGGACGAAGCTCGCCGCCGCGACCTGTGGAATCTCTTTCACCCTCACCCGGAGTGGGGCCCAGGCCTGACGAACGCCGAGTACGCGCCGCTCGCGGAGATCATGGGCCGCAGCCCACAGCTGGCTCCTGAGGCGATGAACTGCAGTGCCCCGGACACCGGCAACATGGAGGTCCTGACCCGCTACGGCACCACTGAACACAAGGAGAGATGGCTTCGGCCATTGCTCGAGGGCGAGATTCGGTCAGCATTCGCAATGACCGAGCCCGCAGTGGCATCCAGCGACGCAACGAACATCGAGACGCGCATCGAACGTGACGGTGACCACTACGTCATCAACGGTCGAAAATGGTGGACCTCCAACGCGCTCCATCCGAACTGCCGTGTCTTGATAGTCATGGGCAAGACCGATGTCAACGGCCCCGCGCACCGCCAGCAGTCCATGCTCGTCGTCCCGCTGGACACCCGAGGCGTGACAATCCTCCGCGGCCTGCCTGTGTTCGGCTATTGGGACCGCGAAGGTCATGCGGAGATCGAGTTCGAGGACGTTCGAGTCCCGACCAGCGCAGTCCTCGCTTCCGAAGGCGATGGCTTCGTGATCTCCCAAGCGCGACTGGGACCGGGCCGGATCCATCACTGCATGCGTTCCATCGGGATGGCCGAACGTGCACTCGACCTGCTGTGCCAGCGCGCTCTGACCCGTACGACGTTCGGCAAGCCCATCGCGGAGAACGCGAACGTCCAGGACTGGATCGCCGAGTCGCGCATCGACCTCGAGATGATCCGGCTGCTGACGATGAAGACCGCGTGGCTGATGGATACGGTCGGCAACCGCAACGCTCGGGTCGAGATCGCGGCCATCAAGGTGGCGGCGCCCCAGATTGCTGCCCGGATCATCGATCGGGCGATCCAGGTGCACGGCGGCGCCGGCGTGTCGGATGACTTCCCGCTGGCGAGCATGTATGCCCATCAGCGCACGCTGCGTCTGGCGGATGGGCCCGACGAGGTACACAAGCGGACCATCGCCCAACGCGAGCTGCGGAAGTGGCAAGCCGTGCGTACCGAGGAGATCGAACCGAAATAGGCCGTCAACCTCGTCTACTCCCAGCGCCACCGCTCGGCCTGCTGCCGGATCCCGATCACCGGGTCGAACCCGAAGGCCAAGCGCCCGGAGTTCCGAGTGCCGGACCCGTCGTGCAACCCCTACCTCGCGTTCTCCGCAATGCTGATGGGCGGCCTCGACGGCGTCGTCAACAAGATCGAGCCACCGCAGCCAGTCGACAAGGACCTCTACGAGCTGCCGCCCGACGAGCTCGCCAACGTCGCGCAGGTGCCCGGCTCATTCGAAGACGTGCTCGACAACCTCGAAGACAGCCACGACTACCTGCTCGCCGGCGGCGTCTTCACA
>DATAVE010000136.1:0-8910 GCA_036267875.1 Mycobacteriales bacterium | reverse complement strand
GCCTTCTTCGGCAGCCTTGCTGATCGCCATCGTCATGCCGCGGTCCTTGAAGGACCCCGTGGGATTGAGGCCCTCGACCTTGAGGTGCACCTCGCAGCCAGTGAGCGCAGACAGTCGCGGTGCCGGGACGAGTGGCGTGCCACCTTCGCGCAACGTCACGACCGGCGTCGCCTCAGTTACGGGAAGCCGGTCGCGGTACTCCTCGATGACGCCTCGCCACGGCGTGTGCTTGCCAGGGGTCGCGGTCATACGCCGGCTCCTTCGACGCGCATCACGCTGGCGACATCACGAACCGTGTCGAAGCCCCTGAGGTCCTCCACGGTCGCGGACAGCGCAGCATCGGATGCCTCGTGGGTGGCGATGACGAGGGACGCGTCGTCGCCGTGGCCCTCCTGGCGCACCGTCTGGATAGACACGTCGTGCGCCGCGAACGCCTGCGCGACGCTTGCCAGCACGCCCGCCTTGTCCGCGACGTCGAGGCTGACGTGGTAGCGCGTCACGGTCTCGCCCATCGGGCGAATCGGCAGTGCGGCGTACGACGAGTCGCCCGCGCCGCGCGCACCCGACAAGTGGTTACGACAGACAGCGACCAGGTCGCCCAGTACTGCGCTGGCCGTCGGAGCCCCGCCCGCACCGCGGCCGTAGAACATCAGCTGACCAGCGGCGACCGCCTCGACGAAGACCGCGTTGTAGGCATCACGCACTCCGGCGAGCGGATGACTGAGCGGAACGATCGCGGGATGCACGCGCACGCCGATCGAGTCCCTGCCCGAGTGGTCGGGACCGCGTTCGGCGATCGCGAGCAGCTTCACCACGCCGTTCATCTCGCGTGCGCTGGCAATGTCGCTCGCCGTGATCTTGGTGATGCCTTCGCGATAGACGTCACCGATGCTGACCCGCGTGTGGAAGGCAAGGCTGGCGAGAATCGCGGCCTTGGCAGCGGCGTCGAATGCCTCTACATCTGCAGTCGGGTCTGCCTCGGCGTAGCCGAGAGCCTGCGCCTCTTCAAGGGCGTCACCGAAGCTGGCGCCCGTGCTGTCCATCTTGGTGAGGATGTAGTTGGTCGTACCGTTCACGATCCCGATCACGCGAGTGATCCGGTCGCCGGCAAGTGACTCGCGCAGCGGTCGCAGCAGCGGGATCGCGCCCGCAACACTCGCCTCGCAGTAGAGATCGGTATTACCGCGACGGGCCGCGTCGTACAGCGTGCCGCCGTCCTCTGCGAGCAGCTGCTTGTTGGCGGTGACGACGGCAGCGCCGCGCTCGAGGGCGGTCACCAGGAGCGAGCGAGTCGGCTCGATGCCACCCATCACCTCGATGACGACGTCGATGTCCTCGCGGGCAACGAGCGCCTCGCTGTCGTTGGTGAACAGCGCCGGATCGACGTCGACGTCCCGCTTGCGTGAGAGGTCGCGTACGGCGATGCCGGCGATCTCGACGGGCGCGCCGATGCGGTGCGCGAGATCCTCACGGTTGGTCTCGATCAGCCGCGCGACCTCACTGCCCACCACGCCGCAGCCCAGCATCGCGACCTTCAACGGCTCGCTCATCCGAGATCCAACGCGAGCAGGTCATCGAAGGTCTCACGACGCAACAGCACGGAGCTCTTACCGTCCTTCACTGCCACGACCGGGGGCCGCGGGACCGCGTTGTAGTTGCTGGCCATCGAGCGACAGTAGGCGCCCGTCGCCGCGACTGCGAGCAGATCGCCGGGTGCCAGGTCGCTCGGCAGCCACACGTCGCGTACGACGACGTCTCCCGCCTCGCAGTGCTTGCCGACCACGCGCGCCAGCATCGGCGGAGCGTCACTGTCTCGAGAGGCAAGGACGCAGGTGTACGACGCGTCATACAGCGCGGTGCGGATGTTGTCGCTCATGCCGCCGTCCACGCTGACATACGTGCGTAGCCCGTCAAGCGCCTTGATCGTCCCGACCTCGTACACGCTGATCCCTGCCGGACCGACGATCGCCCTGCCCGGCTCGACCGCGAGCCGCGGGACGGGAAGCGAGGCGGCCGCACACTCCCGCTCGACGATCGCCCGCAGCTGCTTCGCGACGTCGCTGACGGCGGCTGGGTCGTCATCGCGGGTGTAGGCGATGCCGAGACCGCCACCGAGGTCGAGCTCCGGAAGCGTCAGGCCGAGCGCATCTCTGATCGATGCGAGCAGGCCGACGACTCGGTGCGCGGCGACCTCGAAACCAGCGGTGTCGAAGATCTGCGATCCGATGTGACTGTGCAGCCCGACCAGCTCGAGGGACGGCAGCGCCGACACGCGGCGTACCGCCTCGAGCGCCGCGCCGCTGGCGAGGGAGAACCCGAACTTCTGGTCCTCGTGCGCCGTCGCGATGAACTCGTGGGTGTGAGCCTCGACGCCGACCGTGACGCGAACGAGCACCTGCTGGCGTACGCCCGCAGCATCGGCAGCGTGAGCGAGCCGGGCGATCTCGTGGTCGCTGTCGAGGACGACGCGACCGACGCCGGCCGCGAGCGCGGCGGCGAGCTCCTCCGGCGACTTGTTGTTGCCGTGCATCAGAATCCGGTCGGCCGGGAAGCCGCCCGCGAGCGCCGTCGCCAGCTCGCCGCCGCTCGCCACGTCCAGCGAGAGATTTTCCTCGGCGATCCACTGCGCGAAGCGCTTCGAGAGGAACGCCTTCGCTGCGTAATAGATATCGGTGTCATCGCCGAACGCTGCGCGGTACGCCCGACAGCGCGCCCGCGCATCGTCCTCGACGAGCAGGTACGCCGGCGAGCCGTGCTCAGCGACGACAGCACGTACGTCACACCCGCCAAGGTGCATGACGCCACCGACCCGCTCAGCGGACAACGGCCAGATCTGCGGATCCAGCGCACCGAGGTCAGCAGGCGGTGGGCCGAGCGGGTGCGTCGGCACGGTCGTGTCGCCGTGCAGCGCGCCGGCGGGATGGGCCCTCATCGCTTCTCGCCTACATCCGTTCCGGCGCGCTGACGCCGAGCAGCTCGAGTCCGCCAGCGAGCACGATGCGAGTCGCCTCGACAAGCCACAACCGCGCGTTGGTGAGCTCGGTCGCCGCCTCATCGCCCATCGGCAGCACTCGACACGCGTCGTAGAAGCGGTGATAGGTGGCGGCGAGCTCCTCGAGGTATCGCGCGACTCGGTGCGGCTCCCGCAGCTCGGCCGCGCCGGCCACGACGCGCGGGAACTCCCCGAGCGAGGCAAGCAGGTCGCCCTCCTGCGGCTCACGGAGCAGGGCAGCATCGAGGTCGTCACCCCGCACGATGCCCAGCTCGGCCGCGTTACGCAACAGCGAGGAGAGCCGCGCGTGGGCGTACTGCACATAGAAGACGGGGTTGTCGCTGGTCTGCCGAGTGATCAGCCCGATGTCGAGTGTCAGTGGTGAGTCGGCCGGATAGCGGGCGAGGCTGTAGCGCGCCGCGTCGACGCCGACAGCCTCGACAAGCTCCTGCAGCGTGATGATCGACCCGGCGCGCTTCGACAGGCGGACCTCCTCGCCGTCGCGCATCAGCTTCACGAGCTGCCCGATCAGCACCTCGATGTTCTCGTTCGCGTCGTCGCCGGCGCACGACGCGATCGCCCGGAGCCGATTCACGTACCCGTGGTGGTCCGCGCCGAGCATGTAGACACAGCGATCGAAGCCGCGCTCGCGCTTGTTGATGTAGTAGGCAGCGTCAGCGGCGAAGTACGTGGGCTCGCCGTTGCTACGGATCATGACGCGGTCCTTGTCGTCGTCGAAGTCGGTGGTGCGCAACCAGATCGCACCGTCCGCCTCGAAAACGTGACCCTGCTCGCGTAGGACATCCACCGCGTGCTCGACGGCGCCGCTGTCATGTAGCGAGGCCTCGGAGAACCAGACGTCAAAGCGGACCCGAAAGCCCTCGAGGTCGGACTTCATCGCGGCGAGCATCTGCTCGTACCCGACCTGGCGGAAGACCTCGGTCGCCTCGTCACGCTCCAGGGCCATTACGTCCGGTCGCTCGGCAACGACGGCGGCGGCTACGTCGGCGATGTACTCGCCTGCGTAGCCCTCGTCGGGCCGAGGCTCACCGTGCGCCGCTGCATAGAGCGACTCGGCGAAGCGCTGCATCTGCAAGCCGGCGTCGTTGACGTAGTGCTCGGCGGTCACGTCGGCGCCGGTGGCCTCGAGCAGCCTCCGCAGCGAGTCGCCGAGCGCGGCCCAGCGCGTGTGACCTAGATGGACCGGGCCGGTCGGGTTGGCTGAGACGAACTCGAGATCGATCTTCTGCTTCGCAAGCACGTCGCTGCGGCCGTACTCCGCGCCAGCGGTCACGATCGTGCGCGCGAGCTCGCCCTGCGCGGCAGCGCCGAGGATGATGTTGAGGAAGCCAGGGCCCGCGACGTCGACCGCGTCGATCCCCGCAGCCTCGCGCAGCCTGGTCGCGATGAGCTCAGCGATATCTCTGGGCGGTCGCCCCGCCGGCTTGGCGAGCTGGAGCGCAACGTTTGTGGCGTAGTCGCCGTGGTCGCGGTTCTTCGGCCGTTCGACGACGACCGAGTCCGGCGCCTCGACAGCAAGCTCGCCGGCCGCGACGACGGCACGCACTGCCGCCACGATGGCGTCACCAAGATCGGCCGGAGTCACCCATCGAGGTTATCGGGCGCGAGATAGCGGTTTTGTGCGTCGCCGAGGTCAGCCCGCGAGCTTGCGTACGAGGTTGATCAGCTCGTCCGGGTCGAACGGCTTCGTCAGATAGGCGTCGACACCGATCCGCTCACCGTGCTGGATGTCGGCTTCCTGCGCACGGGCCGACAGCAGGATCACCTTGATGTGGGCGGTGTCAGGGTTCTCACGCAGCCGTGTGGCGGTGGTCCAACCGTCTAGCCGCGGCATCATCACATCGAGGGTGATCACGTCAGGCGCTAGCTCGACGACCCGGTCCAGGGCCTCCTGGCCGTCGATGACCGAGAACACGTCGAAGCCCTCGAGCTCCAGATTGACGGTGATGAGCTGCCGGATCACGTCGTCGTCCTCGACGACGAGGACCCGGGTCGGCATAGCTCGTGACCTTACTCAGCCGGGCGAGCGCGCAATGCCCGCCAGAGAGCTCGGTAGCTCGGCCAGGTGATGACTTCGGTGACCCATCCCGATGCCTCGAGCTCGCGCTGCAGTGCCGGCAGGTTCCGCCACGGCACTCCGATATCGACGTGATGCCCGAGATGCCATCCGATGTTGAACGGCACCATCACGAAGCGGGCGAGCCAGGATTGCCGCACGTGATGCGTCGTGAGACGGCGGTCGTCTGAACGCACCATCCCGCCATGCTCGGCAATCGCGCGAAGCCGGTTGATGACCCGCCACACCGTCAGCCAAGGTCCGAGCCACAGCAGTGGCCACAGCCACCACTTGCCGATCACGATCGCCACCGCGATCAGTGGGGCCTGGGCGATGAGGATCCGCAGCACGGTCGGCCGCGCCGCCGAGATCCGCAATCCACGAATCAGCAGCTTGAGGTTCTTCCAACCGCTCGAGCCGAACGCGTCGCGACGCAGCTTGCGCCAGAACGATGCGCGGGTGATCGGGTAACCGTTGTAGAGACCGAGGTCGGGCTCGTTGGGTCCGAACTCGTCCTTGTGGTGAGCGAAGTGGACGCGGCGGTAGAGGTCGAAGGGGAAGAACGAGGGGTACGCAATGAGCCAGCGCCCGACGAAGTCATTGGCTCGCTTGTTCGTGAACAGCAGCCGATGCGCGGCCTCGTGACCGAGGCTCGCGAACCTCGCGTGGACCGGGCCCATCAGCAGGAACGCGAGCGCGTAGCCGAGCGGGTTGCCGACCCAGATCGCCAGCCAGACGGTTCCAATCGCCTGCGCCCATGTCAGGACGATGCTGCCGACGTTTCGGTACGACGCGATCCGCCGGAGCTCGGCGCGAATCTGCGGAACCGGCACCCCACTGGCGGTGAGTCGGTCCGTCGGCAGAACGTCCGGCAGCGCATCCGCGGTCGGCACCACAGTCGTGCGAGGTTCAACCCGCGCCAGCCCCAACGTCATGACCACGGTCACATGGTGACAGCCCGAGCACGGGTCCCGCTGCTAACCTCGTCGCGCCCCGAGCCCCCGTAGCTCAGGGGATAGAGCACCGCCCTCCGGAGGCGGTGGCGCAGGTTCGAATCCTGCCGGGGGCACTCAACGTTTTCGCAGGTCAGGCCCATGATCACGAGCCGACCAAGATCAGCTCTTCCCGCGCAGTTCCCACATCGGGAGGCCACTCGGCGACGCCGACGCAGCAGAAGTTGGTGATTACCGATATGTCGGGCGACCGAGATCTTCGACGGTTGCCGACGGAGGCGGATGCATAGGCTCCCCCAAGCCTGTCCCTGCCCTTGTCGCGTATTCGTCGATAGCCGTACCGCACCATCACGAGCGCGCACGTCTCGGGAAGACGATCGCGGAGTTTGTCGGGTAGCTCGTTGCTCCAGACACCTATCTGAGTGCGACGAAAGAACCCTGCCCGGGTCTGGATGAGCCTCTCGAAAGCCTGACGCGGCTGACGGACCGATCGTCTGTGGCCAAGCATCTTCGGGCAGCGCATACGTAGCTGCCGCCGGTTGCGCGCATCAGGTCATCAGGTTGACCGCCCTGTAGGACGGTTGCGCCGAACGGCTCAGAACTCTCCCGCCGATGGCCCACAACGATCCAGGACGCATGTGCCACCTTCTGGCAAAGTATCCAATATCCTATTTGGAGAAGGGCTGCCTCATGACAGCGTGGAACCGCTTCACCTCCGACGCGGGCATTGTCAGCCTCGTCAAGTTTGGGGCGGCCGCGTTAGCGGTCTCACTGCTGTCGGCCTATACACACGGACCAACCCACGATCACCGACATGTTCTGTATGGCTGGCTGGCATTTGCGGCATTTCCGGTGCTGATGCAGTTCGGCGTGCCGTGGATGAAGGAACATGCACCCGCCGGCGAGATCCCTTATCTCCTAGCGGTCGCCGTACTCGATCTCGTTGTTCTCGTCGCCGTGCTAGCCCTCACCGGTGGCGTCCAGGGCTCCTTCTGGGCCCTCATGTTGGTGACGACAGCGGGGTCGTCGGTCATCGCGCCATCGCAGACGGTGGCGGTCGCGCAGGCAACCGTCATGTTCGGCGGCCTCGTCCTCTCCACCTGGTTCGCGCACACGCTTACCGATCGCGCGGCTGGTCCGCTCGTTCTGGTCGGTTTGTGCTCGCTCCTGATCGCACTGCTAGGCAGCGGGATCGCAAGCCGCATCGAGCGCGAGCGACTCCGAAGCGAAGAAGAACGGGACGAACTCACCCGCGCCGCAAGCGACCTCTCACTCGCGCTGTCTCAAGCCGCTCAGGGAGATCTTTCGGTCGAAGTGGCTGTCGACGACATTCGGCAAGCCGAGCTGCGGCAGATCGCAGCAGCGTTCGACGACACGGTGGCCCGTCTACGCGGTCTGGTTCGCCAGGTTCGCTCAGGAGGCGAACAGATAGTGAGCGCCGCCGCCGAGCTACTCAACACGGCCGAGGAACACGCCGCCGCGGCCAGTCAGCAGTCCTCGGCCGTCTCTGAGACAACGTCCACCATTGAAGAGCTTGCGGCGACCGCGGCACAAATCGCCGACACCTCAGAAGCAGTTGCCCGCTATGCGGCGGAGACACTAAGGCTTGCTGCAGAAGGCCAGAGTGCGGTGTCAGCGAGCGTCGATGCCATGGACACGATCGCCGCCAAGGTCGACCAGATCGCCACGCGCGCGGTCTCCCTAGGCGAAAAGAGCAGTGAAATCGGCCGAATCCTTGATGTGATCAATGACCTCGCCGACCAGACCAACCTGCTCGCGCTCAACGCCGCGATCGAGGCGGCTCGGGCAGGCGAGAACGGGCGTGGGTTCGCCGTGGTTGCCTCCGAGGTTCGCAAACTGGCCGAACGAGCTCAGCAGTCAACGGGACAAATCCAAGCGATTGTGGGCGAGATTCAAGCGGAAACCAACGCCACGATCCTCGCGAGCGAGGAGGGTGCGAGAGACGTCCGCCATGGGTCGACGCTCGCCAGAGGTGTCGTGGACGCACTCGAGCGCATTACCGGCATGGTCGACGAAACAACAACCGCCGCGGCCGAGATCTCGGTCGCGACGCAACAGCAACGTTCCGCCTCGGAACAGGTCGTCGCCGCGATGACACAGGTGTCCGATGTCTCACGCCAGTATGCGGTCGGCTCGAGACAGTCAGCCGCGGCGGCAGCACAGCTCAACAACCTTGCCGCCGAGCTACGAACCTCGATCGGACTCTTCAAAGTCCAATAGAGGCCCTCAGGTGAGCTCGTCGACGAGGATTCGGCGGAGGAGCTTGCCGGTCGCGGTGACTGGCAGCTCGGTGCGGAACACGATGCGGTCCGGCGTGCGGCTGCCGCGCAACGTCTTGCGCGCGAAGGCGCGCAGCTCCTCCGGGTCGACCGCGCGGTGGGCGACGACGACAGCAACGATGTACTCGCCCCATTCGTCGTCGGGGATGCCGGCGACGGCGACCTCGTGGACGTCGGGGTGTTCGACGAGCACGTCCTCGACCTCGGCGGGTCGCAGTCAGGCGACACACCACCAAGACGTTTTGGATATGATATCCGGCAATGCTTGAGCCGAAAATCACCTGCGCCGCGCGGCTTCGCTCCGTGGCAGGCCGCGGCGTCGTTGCGAGCGCGCTAGTGCTCGGAACACTCTGGGCCAGCTCGCTGACCCACCCGGCCTTGGGATCAGCCGGCCCAGAGACCCTCGTCTGTGCAGGCGACGAGCCGCCGCCATTCCATCCCGACTCATCTCGGATACGCGAGCTCAACATCGACCACGAACGGGTGAGCGTTCTCCTGCCGCCGCACTACCGCCATTCAAAGGGGCGGTATCCAGTTCTCTACCTACTCGCCGGCGGCAACAACAACCAGAACGGTTGGCTTCAGAGC
>DATAVE010000135.1:0-17002 GCA_036267875.1 Mycobacteriales bacterium | reverse complement strand
CAACCAGTCGCACACGATCATCAAGGAGATGAAGCTCCGGCCGAAGATCGATCCGCACGACTACGAGACCAAAAAGGGTCACGTGGTGCGGTTCCTCAAGGCGGGAGACAAGGTCAAGATCACGATCATGTTCCGTGGCCGTGAGCAGTCGCGCCCCGAGCTGGGGTTCCGGTTGCTGCAGCGCCTGGCTGCGGACGTCGAAGAGCTGGGGTACGTCGAGGCGTCACCCAAGCAGGACGGCCGCAACATGATCATGGTGATGGCCCCGCACCGAAAGCATCAGACGCAGCCGGCACGTGCGCGGCGGGCCGACAACGAGGCGGACATTCCCGCCGAGGGTGGACCCGAAGCTCCCGAGCAAGCCGCGGTCTAGCACCAACAACGAGGTAGGAGACGAGGCAGCGATGCCCAAGATGAAGACGCACAGCGGATCGAAGAAGCGGTTCCGCGTGACCGGTAGCGGCAAGCTCATGCACCGCCGCGCGAACCGCAACCACCTGCTCGAGCACAAGTCCTCACGGCGTACCCGCCGGCTCGACAACGAGCAGGTCATGGCCCCCGCCGACGCCAAGAAGGCCAACAAGCTGCTCGGGCGATAGTCCGCGCCATTCGTAGTTCGTGCGTACTGCCCCATCTTTCTCCTCGGCGTGAGCCGAGGTCCTAGTCCTCAAGGAGAGTTCCCGTGGCACGGGTGAAGCGGGCGGTAAACGCCCACAAGAAGCGTCGAGTCGTCCTCGAGCGAGCGAGTGGCTACCGCGGTCAGCGGTCGCGGCTCTACCGCAAGGCCAAGGAGCAAATGCTCCACTCGATGACCTATTCCTACCGCGACCGCCGTGCCCGCAAGGGTGACTTCCGGCAGCTGTGGATCCAGCGGATCAACGCCGCCGCGCGCGCGAACGGGATGACCTACAACCGGTTCATCCAGGGCATCAAGGCCGCTGGGGTCGAGGTCGACCGCAAGCACCTTGCCGAGCTCGCCGTTTCCGACGAGGCGTCGTTCGCTGCGTTGGTCGAGCTCGCTCGCGCCTCACTGCCGGCAGCCGGCAGCGCCGCCGGCTCGGCCGCGTAGCGCAGCCAGCAGTGCCCGCCGGCACGCCCGGCGCTATCGACTCTCCGCGCAACCCGCGGATCGTCGCTGCACGCGCGCTGCACGCCGTGCGTGGCCGTCGTGAGGCCGGTGCGTTCCTCGCAGAGGGAGCGCACGCGGTCCAGGCTGCGTTGGACTCGGCCTTCGTGGTGCGTGAGGTGTTCGTCACCGACCATGCGGCGCAGCGCGAGGTCGAGGTCATGCGCGCCCTCGCGAAGCGCGACGTGGTCATCCACACGGTCACCGACCGTGCGCTGCGCGCGGTCGGTGAGACGACGACGCCACAGGGAGTTGTTGCCGTTGTGGCGTCGCCGGCCGCGCCAGAGGTGGCAGATCACCCGCGACTCGGCGTCGTGCTCCATCAGTGCGCCGATCCCGGAAATGCCGGAACGGTGATCCGTACGGCAGATGCCGCCGGCGCAGATCTGGTGGCGTTCGGCGATGGCTCAGTCGATGTCTGGTCGGGCAAGTCTGTCCGGGCGAGCGCCGGAAGCGTCTTTCACCTCCCGCTCGTCGTCGGCAGAGAAACCCGCGCGGTCGTCGAGGAGCTGAGGGCGGCGGGTTGTCAGATTCTCGCGACCACGGCGACCGGCGATGGAGACCTCGATCAGCTGACGACGACGGACGCGCTCGCGTCGCCGACGGCATGGCTGTTCGGCAGTGAAGCGCACGGCTTGCCGGACGATCTGTTGGACCTGGCGGATCGGGTGGTCCGGATCCCGATCCATGGGCGTGCCGAGAGCCTCAATCTCGCTGCGGCGGCTGCCGTATGCCTGTATGCATCCGCTCGCGCTCAGCGACTGGCCGGGACGTCCTAGGCTCTCGAGGAGTACCAGAGAGGCGGGGACGTGCCTGAACGGGGCGGCACCGGTTCGGCGTACGACGCGCTACCAGATGGCGTCGTCGTTGCCGACGCCGACGGCAACGTCGTGGACGTCAACGCCGCGACGCGCCGATTGCTGGGCCTCGACGGCGAGGAGTGCATCGGGCGGCCGCTGGCCGAAGTACTGCCCCTCATCGATCCACAGGGTCGCGACTGGTGGGCCTGCAGCAGGCCGTACGACGGCCTGTCCTCACGGGTGCGTCAGCCCGAGCGCTGGCTCACGCTGACCCGTACCGGTCGTGACGACGAGACGTTCCTCGTAACTGCCGCCTATCGCCGCGACGAGACCAGACGTGTCACCGAGGTAGTCGTGTCGCTGCGCGACACGAAGGCGCGCTCGCGGACCGAGCGCAGCGGGACCGAGCTCGTGTCGGTCGTGGCCCACGAGTTGCGTTCGCCGCTCACGGGTGTCAAGGGCTTCACGCAGACGCTCATCAGCAAGTGGGAGCGTTTCACTGACGAGCAGCGGCTTCACATGCTGCGCACCATCAACGCGGATGCTGACCGGCTGACGCGCTTGATCAGTGAGCTGCTCGACGTCTCGCGCATCGAGTCGGGCCGACTGGAACTGCACAAGCAGCTCGTCGACCTGCGGGGGCTCGTCGAACGTGATGTCGCTGGGCGCATAGCTGCTGGCGAGGCCGAGACGCGGTTTGTCGTCGAGAAGGACGACGTGCCGGAGGTCTGGGCCGACCCGGACAAGGTCGGTCAGGTCGTGGGCAACATCATCGAGAACGCGCTGCGGCACGGTGCCGGGACGGTGACGATCCAGCTCGCCGCAGAAGGTGACGGGGTGCGGGTCATGGTGCACGACGAGGGTGAGGGCATCTCCTCGGAGGCGCTGCCGCGGATCTTCACGAAGTTCTGGCGCGACGCTCGGCGCGGCGGCACCGGTCTCGGGCTCTACATCGCCAAAGGCATCGTTGAAGCCCATGGCGGCGTGATCGAGGCGGGGCGTGCCGCCACCGGCGGCGCAGCGATCGGATTCGCGCTACCCGTCGGCGCCCCTGCACACCCGGAGGGCTGAGGCTCGGCCGGCGACGCGGCGATCACCTTCCGCAACGTGTCGAAGACATACCGGCGCGAGCCGGACGATGTGCGGGTGCTCGACGACCTGGATCTAACCGTGGACCGCGGGGAGTTCGTCACCGTCATCGGCCCCAGTGGCTGCGGCAAGACGACCCTGCTCAGGCTTGCTGCTGGCCTTGCCTCGCCTGACAGCGGAGCAATCGAGCTCTTCGGTGAGCCCGTTGCTCACGCCATCGCCGCCAAGCAGATCGGCTTTGTTCCCCAGTCGCCTGCGCTGCTGCCCTGGCGGTCGGTGATCGACAACGTGCTGCTCCCGCTGCAGGTCAACCGCGGTCATTCGCCGGTCAACCCGCCGGACCCGCACCGTCTGCTGGCCTCACTCGGCCTCGACGGTGTCGCCGATCGAATGCCACACGAGCTCTCTGGCGGCATGCAGCAGAGGGTCGCGATCGCGCGGGCGTTCGTCATCGATCCGCCGGTCCTGCTGATGGACGAGCCGTTCGCCGCCGTCGACGAGCTGACCAGGGAGGCGTTGCGCCACGAGCTACTCACTGCGTGGCAGCAGAGCGGCAAGACCGTGCTCTTCGTCACCCACTCCGTCGCCGAGGCAGTCGCGCTGTCCGACCGCGTGGTAGTCATGTCCGCCGTAGCCCACGGGATTCAGCGGGTCCTGGACGTGCCGCTCACTCGTCCGCGCGACGACCTGCTCGAGACCACTCCGCGCTTCCAGAAGGTGGAACGTGAGCTGCGACTCGAGCTCCGTCGCGGCCAGGCAACCAGTGAGTCGCGATGAGAAAGCTGCGGATCGGTTTGTGGCTGCCATCGCTCGTCGCGGTGGCGCTGCTCGCGGTGGTGTGGCAGCTCTACGCCGCGCGTCACCCGTACGTGCTGCCGAGGCTGTCGAAGGTCGGAGCCCAGTTGCGCGACCAGCCGGACCTCTTTCTCCGAAACGCGGGTACCACGCTGGAGGAGGCGCTGGTCGGCGGCGCGATTGGGATGGGCGTCGCCTTCGGGCTCGCGGTCCTGATGTTCTACGTGAAGGTTGTCGAGCGCGCGATCATGCCGCTTGCGGTGGTGCTCAACGTCACCCCTCTGGTCGCAATCGCCCCCGCGCTCGTGGTCGCGCTCGGATTCGGGCTGACACCGAAGTTCGTGATCGCGGCACTGCTCGTCTTCTTCCCGTTCCTCGTGAACGTTCTCGCCGGGCTGCGCGACGTCGACCCGCAGGTGCTCGATGTGGCTTCGACACTCGACGCCAGCCGGACCGAGGTGCTCTGGCGGATTCGGCTGCCAAGTAGCCTGCCGTACCTGTTTGCGGCAGGCCGGATATGCCTGCCGCTGAGTCTTGTCGGAGCGGTTGTAGCCGAGTTCGTGGCAGCGGGGGAGGCGAAAGGCTTGGGCACGCTGGTGGTGACGGCGGCATCGCTCGGCAACCTCGGCACCGTCTACGCCGCGGTCGCGGTCCTCGCTGTGCTGGGCGTGGCGTTGTTCTCCTCGGTTGTGGTTGCCGAGCGGCTGGTGTTGCGACGGCAAGGCCGAGGCGTCGCGGGAGGCCCCGGATGAGCGCACGCAAGCGATTCGCGGCGCTGCTCTGCGCCGGGGTCCTCGGCATAACCCTGCTGACCGCCTGCTCGAGCTCGAACGGCACCGGGCACGGCCTGGTGAGCGCGGCCGAGTGCGCCGCAAACCGGGACGCCGGCACGATCACCTACGTCTCACCGTTCGGGTTTGATGCCTCAGCCGGGATCATCGAGGTCTTCGCCGCCGACAAGCTGGGCTACTTTTCTGATCTCTGCCTCAAGGTCCGGATCATCACGAGCGCCCAGAACGCCGCAGAGCTGGTGTCCGCGGGCACAGCGACCACGACGAGTACGGGCTCTGCGGCTGACTTCCTCGTGCTAGCCGCAAACGGTTCGAACGTCACAGCGGTTGCGACGTACGGCAATGCCTCCGACTACTGCATCATCGCCAAACCCGAGCTCACGACGCTGAAGGACCTCGAGGGTCACACGCTCGGCTACCACTTCGTCGAGGAGGCGCCGGACCTCGAGATGCTCCGAGCGGCCGGAGTCGACCTGTCGAAGGTCAAGTTGGTGAACACTCCCGACTTCGACCCGAACCAGATCATCCAGGGACGGCTGGACTCGGTCGGCTGCTACCAGTCCAACGAGCCGCTCACGCTTCGTGCCGAGCACGCGAAGTTCAACGAGTTCACACCCGCGCAGTTCGGCGTGCGTGGCACCTACAACGTGGTCTTCTTCAACACCGACTTTCTCGCGGCGCATTCAGGCGCGGTGAGCGACTTCATGCGAGCCGATCTACACGCGTTCGACTACTGCGAGGCGCATCAGGCGCAGTGCGTCAGCATCGAGCAGGGCTACGCGAAAACTGCGGGTGCCGACTTCTCGGTAAGTCATGAGAGCGCGGTCTGGCAGGTCGAGTCCGCGCTCTCCAAAGAGAACACGCTGCCGGGCAGTGGGATCGGCGTGCAGAGCGCCGCCGAGTGGGCCCCGGAAGCGAAGGAGATCACGCGGTTCGGGCTCGCCAAGGACGTGCCTCCGCTCGACAAGGTCGAGAACACGGCGCTCGTGGCGGCGCTCTATCGCGGCGACACGCTGATTTGGCCGTGAGCCGTCGCGAGTCGGCTCAGTAGAATCGCTACCGAGCCGATCATGTCTGCACCGAACTCGCAGTACGACCCCAAGGAAGTGGCCGCGCTGTCTGACGACGCTCTGTCGAGCGCAGTCGAGGCAGCTGCCGATGCATTTGGGGCTGCGTCCGACCTCGACTCGCTCGCCGCCGCACACGTCACTCACCTCGGGCCGAGGTCGGATGTGGCGCTCGCTCGTCGCGAGCTCGGCGCGCTTCCACCGCAAGCCCGTGCGGATGCCGGGCGTCGCGTCAACGAGGCGCTCGCCGCCATCACGGCGGCCTACGACGCGCGACGCGAAGCCCTCGAGCGCGACCGGGATGAGCGGGTTCTCGTCGAGGAGGCCGTCGACGTCACGCTGCCGACCGACCGGCGCCCCCGAGGTGGCCGTCACCCGCTGACAGTCGTTCAGGAGCGGGTTGCCGATGTCTTCATCGCGATGGGCTGGGAGATCGCCGAGGGTCCCGAGGTCGAAGCCGCCTGGTTCAACTTCGACGCGCTGAACATCCCCCCAGCGCACCCGGCGCGGGAGACGCAAGACACCCTCTGGCTGGAGCCACCGCAAGCCGGTGTTCTGCTTCGCACCCAGACATCACCCGTCCAGATCCGTGCGCTGCTTGCTCGCGGCGCTCCCTGTTACGTCGCGGTGCCGGGACGGGTCTACCGCCAGGAAGCGCTCGACGCCACACACAGCGCTGTCTTCCATCAGCTCGAAGGCCTCGCGGTCGACGAGGGTCTGACGATGGGCGATCTCCGCGGCACGCTCGACGCGCTCGCGCGAGCGATGTTCGGCTCCGACGCCCGTACCCGGCTGCGGCCTGACCACTACCCGTTCACCGAGCCTTCTGCCGATGTGGATCTGCAGTGCTGGGTGTGCCACGGAACGTCGACGGAGCCAGGCGCGCCGCGCTGCCATACCTGCCGGTCCGAAGGCTGGGTCGAGTGGGGCGGCAGCGGCATGGTGCACCCCGCCGTCCTTGCATCTGCCGGCGTTGACCCGAAGCGCTACACCGGGTTCGCGTTCGGCATGGGACTCGAGCGCACTCTGATGTCGCGCCACGACATGGGTGACATCCGGGACCTCGTCGAAGGTGACGTACGAGTCACAGCCGCTCTTGGGCGTGAAGGCTGATGCTGGTCCCACTTTCCTGGCTTCGTGACTACGTCGATCTCGCGGACGGCGTCGGCGCCCGAGACATCGCGGATCGACTGACCGCAGCCGGCCTGCAGGTGGAGCGCATCGAGCGACTCGGCGAAGGCATCGAGGGCGTGGTCAGCGCCAGGGTTCTCGCCATCGAGGAACTGAGCGGATTCAAGAAGCCGATCCGCTGGGTCACCTTGGCCGATGGCACCGACGAGCGTCAGGTCATCTGTGGCGCCACGAACTTCGCTGTAGGTGACGTCATTGCCTACGCCCGCCCACCGGCGATGCTTCCTGGTGGCTTTCGAATCGAGGCACGCGAGGCGTACGGACACCCCTCCGACGGGATGATCTGCTCGGGACGTGAGCTCGGAATCTCCGATGACCACAGCGGAATCTTGATCCTCGACCCGGCTGGACCACTCGGGATCGACGTGGTCGAGGCACTCGGCCTGCGCGACGACGTCCTTGACATCTCGATCAACCCGGATCGCGGTTACGCCCTGTCGGTTCGTGGTGTAGCGCGAGAGGTCGCGATCTCCTATGACGTGACCTTCCGCGACCCTGCTGCGCTCGAGGTTGCCGCTGCGACCAGTCCGGGCTACGACGTGCGGCTGGAGGACAGCGGCTGCGATCGCTATCTCGCGGTCTCACTGTCCGATCTCGATCCGACAGTCGGTTCGCCGGCCTGGCTGCAGCGCCGTCTTGTGCTTGGCGGAATGCGCCCGATCTCGCTGATGGTCGATGTGACCAACTACGTGATGCTGGCAGTCGGGCAGCCGACTCACGCATTCGACCGTGCCACGTTGCGTGGTCCGATCGTCGTTCGTAGGGCGCGTGACGGCGAACGTCTCGAGACGCTTGACGGTGTCGATCGTGAGCTCGATCCGCGCGACCTGTTGATCACCGACGACAGCGGCCCGATCGCGCTGGCCGGCGTCATGGGTGGTCTCGCGACGGAGATCACCGACGCGACGCATGAGGTGCTGCTCGAGTCCGCCCACTTCGAAGCGACGACTGTCGCCTACACCGCGCGCCGGCATCGGCTCGGGTCCGAGGCATCACGCCGATTCGAACGCGGGATTGACGACGCGCTTGCGCCGGCCGCTGCCGAGCTGGCGGTGTCCTTGCTCACCGAGATCGGTGCCGCACGACGGACCGGTGAGGTGACCGATGTCGACGATCGCGCGGCCACCGAGCGAATCACGCTCGATGCCGGCCTGGCGGGCCGGATCGCAGGCGTCCCCTACCCGCCTGCCACGGTCGTACGACGGCTGACGCAGGTTGGCTGTCAGGTCGGCGACGTCCAGGAGGACCTTCTCGCGGTGGCGCCGCCGAGTTGGCGGCCGGATCTGCGGCTCGATGTCGATCTGGTCGAAGAGGTAGTGCGACTCGAGGGCTACGAGAGTCTGCCGTCGACTCAGCCGCGGGCCGTGGCGGGCAGTGGGCTTACCTATGAGCAGCGACTGCGGCGGGTCGTGAGCCGCACGCTTGCCGCCGACGGATACACCGAGGTGCTGTGCTCGCCGTTCGTCGGTGCCGAGTCGGCCGAAGCACTGATGCTCGCGGCCGGCGACGGCCGCGTCCCGTCGGTGCGGATCGCCAACCCGGTCTCCGACGCAGAGCCGTATCTTCGCGCGACCCTGCTGCCGGGCCTGTTCGCTGCACTAGCCCGCAATGTCGGGCGCGGCATGACTGACATCGCGCTGTTCGAGACCGGTCCGGTGTTCCGCAGTCGCGGCAGCGCTCCGGCCCCCGTGCTTGCGGCAGCTGTTCGACCCTCGCCCGAGGATATTGCTGCGCTGGACGCCGCACTGCCCGACCAGCCGGGTCGGATCGCCGTCGTTCTCGCGGGCCAGCGCGACCTCGGCGGATGGTGGGGGGCAGGCCGTCGAGCGTCCTGGTCGGATGCGATCAGCGTCGGCCGACTGCTCGGCGAGGCGCTTGGGGTTGCGATCGACGTGATGGCCGACGAGCACGCGCCGTTCCATCCCGGGCGGTGCGCTGCGCTGTCGATCGACGGCGAACTCATAGGCCACGCGGGCGAGCTGCATCCCAGGGTTGTTGCCGCGTTCGGCCTTCCAGAGCGCGCAGCCGCAGCCGAGCTCTCGCTTGACGCTCTGCTCGGCGCAGCACAGCCGGTGACCTCAGCACCGCTGGTGTCGGCTTATCCGGCCGCGACGATCGACATAGCCGTCACCGTTGCCGCAGACGTTTCTGCTGCGCAGCTCGAAACAGCGTTGCGCGACGGCGCAGGCGAGCTGCTCGAGGCGATCCGGCTCTTCGACGTCTACGCAGGCGCCCAGGCAGGCGCGGGTCGTAAGTCGATGGCCTTCGCCCTACGGTTGCGGGCCCCGGATCGCACACTTGCCGCCGACGAGGTCGCCGCGGTACGGGACAGCGCGGTTGCCGTGGCTGCTGATCGTTTCAGTGCTGAGCTTCGCAGCTGATCGTCGGCCGAATATTCACTCGCCTGCCTGCATGTCCATGCAGTAGCATCGAACCATGGGCATGCGGGCCGCCGTCGTGGGCGCTAGCGGCTACTCGGGTGGCGAGCTGCTGCGGTTTCTCGATGCCCATCCGAATCTCGAGGTAGGCGCGCTCGTTGCGGGCGGCAACGCCGGTCGGCGCTTGGGCGAGCTTCACCCGCAGCTGGCTTCACTTGCCGACCGGGTGCTCGTCGACTCGGCGTCGCCGGAGCTTGCGGAGGCAGAGCTCGTTTTCCTCGCGCTTCCACACGGTGCTACCGGCCCCGTGGTGGGATCGCTCGCTCCGGATGCGTACGTCGTCGACATTGGTGCCGACTATCGACTGGCTGACCCCGCCGACTGGCGGCGCTGGTACGGCGGTGACCACCCCGGCACTTGGACCTACGGTCTGCCCGAGCTGCCTGGTGCTCGCGAGAACATCGCTGGAAAGCTCCGGGTGGCGAACCCGGGTTGCTACGCCACCGCCGTCCAGCTTGCCTTCGCGCCGCTGCTTGCCGCTGGTTTGGTCGAGCCGCTCGATCTCGTCGTCGTCGCGGGTAGCGGCACTAGCGGGGCCGGCCGAAGCCCGGTTGTCGAGCAGCTCGCGACCGAGGTGATGGGCGATCTTTCGGCCTACAAGGTCGGCGGGACGCACCGCCACATCGGTGAGATCCGGCAGTCGCTGCGGGCAATCGCAGGTACCGAGGTCAGCCTCTCGTTCACTCCGATGCTGGTCCCGATGCCGCGCGGCATCCTTGCAACGTGCACCGCGCGACTGAGGCCGGGCGTCGACGTGGCGGCACTTCGGGCTGCTTTCGCGACCTATGACGACGAGCCTTTCGTGACCTTGCTTCCCGAAGGACAGCTGCCGCACACCGGAGCGACTTTCGGGTCCAATAGCGCGCACGTGCAGGTTGTCGCCGATGCCGATCCAGGCCGGGCGGTCGTGCTGGTTGCGCTCGACAACTTGGGCAAGGGCGCCGCGGGTCAAGCGATCCAGAATGCGAACCTGATGCTCGGCCTGCCTGAGACCACCGGTCTTCCTGTCAACGGAGTAGCCCCATGAGCGTCACGTCAGCGAGCGGCTTCAGGGCGGCTGGCGTGCTGTCAGGGCTCAAGGACAGCGGTCGTGACCTCGCGCTGGTGGTCAACGACGGGCCCCGGTCGGCAGCGGCAGGGGTGTTCACCGCCAATCGGGTCAAGGCCGCGCCGGTCATCTGGTCGGAGCAGGTCCTTGCCGGTGGCGAGGTGCGGGCGGTCGTCCTCAACTCGAAGTACGCCAACGCTTGTACCGGACCAGCGGGCTTCCAGATCTCCCACGCCACCGCAGAGGCCGTCGGCGAGGCGCTCGGGGTGGGCGCCGGTGAGATCGCGGTCTGCTCGACCGGGAAGATCGGTGAGCCACCGCCGCTCGACATTCTGCGCGGGGGAGTCGCGGCCGCGATCGCTGCGCTGTCCGCGGACGGCGGCCACGATGCCGCCGACGCGATTCGTACGACCGACACCGTCGCGAAAGAAGCCGCATCCTCCGGCGAGGGCTGGTCAGTCGGCGGCATGGCAAAGGGCGCCGGGATGCTCGCGCCCGCGCTCGCCACGATGCTCTGTGTCGTCACCACCGATGCCGTTGCGGACGCAGCGGACTTGGACCGCGCGCTGCGGGCCGCGACGGCGCTCACCTTCGACCGCATCGACTCCGACGGCTGCATGTCCACGAACGACACCGTCCTGCTCCTCGCCAGCGGAGCGTCTGGCGTGAGCCCCACTACCGCAGAGCTCGACGCTGCAGTACTCGAGGTCTGCACCTCGCTCGCTCGCCAGCTGATTGCAGACGCGGAGGGCGCAAGCAAAGACCTCGAAATAGAGGTACGCGGCGCAGCGAGTGAGGCGGATGCGCTCGAGGTCGCGCGGGCGATCTCGCGCAGCAACCTGCTCAAGTGCGCGCTACACGGTGAGGATCCGAACTGGGGCCGGATCCTTGCTGCCACCGGGACGACTCAGGCCGCGTTCGACGCGCTGACGCTCGACGCCGCGATCAACGGCGTGTGGGTGTGCCGTGACAGTGCGCCCGGTGACGATCCGGCGACGGTCGACATGAGCGGCCGCGACATCGTGATCGTCGTCGACCTCAAAGCGGGGCCCCACTCGGCGACGATCTGGAGCAACGACCTGACGGCGGAGTACGTCCACGAGAACTCGGCGTACTCGACGTGAGCTCGCGCAGGGTCGACTACCAGCAGACCGCAGCCGCGTTGGTCGAGGCTCTGCCGTGGCTCGAGCAGTTCCACGGCAAGACCGTCGTCGTGAAATATGGCGGCCATGCGATGACCGACGAGCCGTTGCGCGAGGCGTTCGCGCAAGACGTCGTCTTCCTTCGGTACGCCGGAATCCGCGTCGTTGTCGTGCACGGTGGCGGGCCGCAGATCAACGCGCATCTCGACCGGTTGGGCATCGAGCAGAAGTTCGCCGGCGGGCTGCGGGTGACGACGCCGGAGACGATGGACGTCGTGCGGATGGTGCTGGTCGGGCAGGTGCAGCGGGAGATCGTCGGCTTGCTCAACGCGCATGGTCCGTTTGCCGTCGGGCTCTCCGGCGAGGACGCACGGCTGATGACCGCTTCTCGCCGTCCGGGAATCGTCGGGGGTGAAGAGGTCGACATCGGCCTGGTCGGCGACGTCGATCACGTCGACGCCGGCGTCCTCGAGGGTCTGTTGCACGACGGCCGGATCCCGGTAGTGGCGAGCGTCTGCCGTGGCGAGAACGGCGAGGTCTTCAACGTCAACGCGGACACCGCGTCGGCAGCGGTCGCCGTTGCGGTCAAGGCGCAGAAGCTCGTCGTGCTGACCGATGTCGAAGGCCTGTACGCCGACTGGCCGAACAGCACGGACGTGATCAGCAGCCTGCGCGCTGACGAGCTCGCGGCGATGCTGCCCACGCTGTCCGAGGGGATGATTCCGAAGATGGAGGCCTGCCTGCGCGCAGTACAGGGTGGTGTCGCAGCAGCACACGTCCTCGATGGTCGGGTTCCGCATGCGCTCCTGCTCGAGATCCTTACGGACTCCGGTGTTGGAACCATGGTGACGTCGTGACAAGCGGCAACGCCGCCTACCAGAAGCGCTGGGACGCCGTCATGATGCGCAACTACGGGCGGCCGCCAGTA
This sequence comes from Mycobacteriales bacterium, assembly GCA_036267875.1. Taxonomy (GTDB): domain Bacteria; phylum Actinomycetota; class Actinomycetes; order JAFAQI01; family JAFAQI01; genus DASZTV01. The sequence goes on along the minus strand of DATAVE010000135.1, from coordinate 4,587 downwards.
GCGCTCGTGAGCGGCTCGGGATGCCGGGTCACCGACGCCGATGGCTGCGAATATCTCGACCTCATCGCAGGCATTGCGGTGTCCTCGCTCGGGCACGCACATCCGGCGATCGTGGCCGCGGTAAGTCAGCAGGTCGCAACGCTTGCCCATACGTCGAACCTGTTCATCAATCCGTCCGCAATGGCACTTGCCGAGCGCCTCGCCGAACTGATGGACGTTCCCGGCGTGCGGGTGTTCCTCAGCAACGACGGAACGACGGCCAACGAAGCCGCGATCAAGACTTCGCTGCGCGCACGGCCCGGCCGGCGCCGGTTCGTCGCGGCCGAGTCCTCCTTCCACGGCCGCACCCTTGGTGCCCTGGCGTTGACGGGCAAGGCCGCGATTCGCGAGCCGTTCGGCCCGTTCGGCTTCGACGTCGACTTCGTGCCGTATGGCGACGCTGCGGCACTTGCCGCTGCTGTCGACGAGCGGACGACCGCGGTCTTTCTAGAGCCGACGCTCGGCGAGGCCGGCGTGATCCCGCCGCCTGACGGCTATCTCAGGCAGGCCCGGGCAGCCTGCGACGCGTCCGGCGCGCTGCTCGTGATCGACGAGGTCCAGGGAGGCATCGGGCGGACCGGCAAATGGTTCGCGCACCAGCACGAAGGTGTCGTTCCGGACCTCGTCACGGTCGCCAAGGGACTCGGCGGTGGCCTCCCGGTCGGCGCTTGCCTCGCGACCGGCGAGGCCGCGGAGGCGCTGCAGCGTGGCGATCACGGCTCGACGTTCGGTGGCAACCCGGTGTCGTGTGCCGCAGCGCTCGCGGTGATCGACGTGATTGCCAGCGAAGGCTTGCTCGACCAGGTCGAGCAGGTCGGCGGCAAGTGGAAGTCGGACCTCGCCGCGTGCGCCGATGGGCTGCTGACCGGAGTACGCGGCCGGGGTCTCTGGCTCGGCCTGGAGACCGCCGGTGGCGGTCCGGCGATCGAAGCCGCCGCTCGCGACCATGGCTTTCTGGTCAACGCGACGGGACCGGACGCCGTTCGGCTTGCGCCACCATTGGTCTTGTCGGCGGCAGAGGCGGCGTCGTTCACCGACGCGCTTCCCGTCATCCTTGAAGCGGCCGCGAAGGCGATGGGGGCGGACGCATGACATCAACGCAGATCTTGGTCGTCGAGGACGACCCGAGCGTGCGCGGCCTGTTGGAGTCCTTGCTGCAAGGCGAGGGCTACTCCGTCGTGACGGCCTCTGACGGAATCGGCGGACTGGTCAAGGTTGCGGCGAGCCGACCCGCGCTGATCCTGCTCGACGTGATGATGCCGGATCTCGGCGGCATTCGGGTCCTCGAGGAACTGCAGGCCGATCCGGCTACCGCCGACATCCCGGTCCTGATCGTCACCGGGAAGCTCGACGCCGTACCCGCCCTCGGCGCGATGCTCGGTCCTGACAACGTGATCCCCAAGCCGTTCGCCGTCGCCCAGCTTCTCGCCCGGGTCGCGGAGGTCACCGGCGGTCCGGTCAGCCGGCCGGAGGTGAAGTGAGATGGCGCTGCGGCACTTCCTCATCGATGACGACCTGACTCCTGCGGAGCAGCTCGTCGTACTCGACACTGCGGCACGGATGAAGCAGGACCGGCTTGCCGAGCGTCCGCTCGCCGGTCCGCGTTCGATCGCGGTGATCTTCGAGAAGCCTTCGACCCGGACCCGGCTGTCGTTCGAGGTTGGCATCGCCGAGCTCGGTGGTCATCCGGTGATCCTCGACGCCCGGAGCAGCCAGCTAGGCCGCGGCGAGACGATCGAGGACACCGCCGCGGTGCTGTCTCGGTACGTCGACGCCATCGTGATCCGGACGTTCGGCCAGGATCGGATCGAAGCCCTCGCCGCAGCCGCGTCCGTTCCCGTGGTCAATGCGCTGACCGATCTGGCTCATCCATGCCAGGTGCTCGCAGATCTGCAGACCGTTCGCGAGCACAAAGGCCAGCTGGCCGGCGCGACGCTTGCCTACCTCGGCGACGGCAACAACATGGCGCACTCGCTGCTGCTCGGCGGCGCAATGGCCGGGATGCATGTTCGGGTCGGAGCGCCGGAGGGTTACCTGCCTGACCCTGCGATCGTCAGCCGGGCCGAGATCTTGGCGAAGGCAAGCGGCGGCAGCGTCTCGGTACTGACCGACCCGATCGCCTCGGCGCGTGATGCAGACGTGCTCTACACCGATGTTTGGGCGTCGATGGGTCAGGAGGACGACGCGGCCAATCGCCTCGACTCCTTCCGCCCCTACGCAGTCGATGCGGAGAAGCTTGCGGTCGCTGCAAGAGATGCGGTCGTCATGCACTGCCTGCCGGCGCACCGTGGCGAGGAGATCTCGGCCGAGGTCATGGACGGTCCCGCGAGCATCGTCTTTGATCAGGCCGAGAACCGGCTGCACGCCCAGAAGGCGCTGCTGGCCTTCCTGATCGCGGCGGCCGATCACTGATGGCAACCGCCAGACAACACGAGCAGGTCAGCCCGCATACCAAGATCGCCCGCCAGTCCCGCATCGCCGCCGTCCTTGCCGCGAACGAGGTCCGGTCGCAGACCGAGCTGGCGCGACTGCTTGCTGACGAAGGCGTTGTCGTGACTCAGGCGACGTTGTCGCGCGATCTCGAGGAGCTGGGCGCTGCCAAGCTGCGACACCCCGCCGGCGGCACGGTCTACGTGCTCGGAGACGAGGCACCCGGCCCAGTGCTCCGGGCGCTTGCCGACGCGAAGGACGGCCGGGTCTCGCGGCTCGCAGCGGAGCTGCTCATCTCTGCCGAGGCGAGTGCCAATCTCGTGGTTGCGCGGACGCCGCCCGGTGGCGCGCATCTGCTTGCCTCGGCGATCGACCGCGCGGCGATGCCCGAGGTGTTGGGCACAGTTGCGGGCGATGACACTGTGCTTCTCATCGCCCGCGACCCACGGGGCGGCGCCAAGTTGGCCGAACGCCTGCGTCGGATGGCGGGGGAGTAGGACTACCAAATGAGCAACAAGACACCTGACAGGAGCGGACCCAGATGACCGACCGCGTCGTACTCGCCTACTCCGGCGGCCTCGACACTTCCGTGGCAATCGGCTGGATCGCCGCTGAGACCGGTGCCGAGGTGATCGCCGTTGCCGCGGATGTCGGGCAGGGCGGCGAGGACCTCGAGGTGATCCGCGAGCGGGCGCTGACCTGCGGCGCCGTAGAGGCGGTGGTCGTCGATGCGCGAAACGAGTTCGCCGACGAGTACTGCCTGCCGGCGCTCAAGGCCAACGCGCTCTACATGGACCGCTATCCGCTGGTGTCGGCGTTGTCGCGTCCGGTCATCGTCAAGCACATGGTCGACGCCGCGCGCAAGCACGGCGCGAACATCATCAGCCACGGCTGCACCGGCAAGGGCAACGACCAGGTGCGCTTCGAGGTCGGCATCGCGGCGCTCGCGCCCGATCTCAAGGTGACTGCGCCGGTCCGTGACTCAGGAATGACGCGTGACAAGGCCATCGCGTTCGCCGAGGAGTCCAATCTCCCGATCGACGTCACGAAGTCCTCGCCGTACTCGATCGACCAGAACGTCTGGGGTCGTGCGGTCGAGACCGGCTTCCTCGAGGACGTCTGGAACGCGCCGATCGAGGACGTCTACTCCTACACCTCCGACCCATCGGTAGCGCGTGAGCCGGACGAGGTGATCGTCACCTTCGTCGACGGTGTCCCAACGGCGATCGACGGCAAGCCGGTCACGATGCTCGAGGCCATCGAGCAGCTCAACCAACGGGCGGGCGCGCAAGGTGTCGGACGCCTCGACATGGTCGAGGACCGCCTGGTCGGCATCAAGAGCCGTGAGGTCTACGAAGCACCCGGGGCCCTCGCGCTGATCGAGGCGCACCAGCACCTCGAGGATCTGACGATGGAGAAGGAGACGGCCCGCTTCAAGAAGTCCGTCGAGCGGCGCTGGACCGAGCTCGTATACGACGGCCTGTGGTTCTCTCCGCTTCGGCGTTCGCTCGACGCGTTCATCGGCGAGGCTTCCAAGCACGTAAGCGGCGACATCCGCATGGTGCTGCACGGCGGTCGTGCGGTAGTGAACGGTCGGCGCAGCCAGGCATCGCTCTACGACTACAACCTCGCGACGTACGACGCAGCGGACACTTTCGATCAGCGGCTCGCCAAGGGCTTCGTCGAGCTGTGGGGCCTGCCGACCAAGATCGCCGCCCAACGCGACCAGCGTCTCGGCTGAGCGGCCACACGATCAAGGGATCTGAGAACGTGACCGAGACTGCACCGCCCACCCGACTGTGGGGCGGCCGCTTCGCCGGCGGTCCGGCCGAGGCGCTCGCTCGACTGTCGATGAGTGTGCACTTCGACTGGCGGCTGGCGCCTTACGACCTGTTGGCATCACGGGCACACGCCCGGGTGCTGCATCGTGCCGGCCTGCTCGACGATGCTGAGTGCGAGCGCATCCTCGGGGCCTTGGACGATCTCGACAAGAACGCGCAGGACGGCACCTTCCGCCCGGGCGCCGATGACGAGGACGTCCACACCGCGCTCGAGCGCGGACTGCTCGAGCGGGTCGGCGCTCTCGGTGGCAAGCTCCGCGCCGGGCGTAGCCGCAAC
>DATAVE010000134.1:0-26793 GCA_036267875.1 Mycobacteriales bacterium | reverse complement strand
CCCTGCAACGGTGCAATCGCCGAACTCGATCGAGAGCATCCACTCCATCGTCAAGTTGCACATCGTCCCTCGAATCGGCCATCGCCGGCTTCGCGAGCTCAGCGCCGACGACGTCGACAAGGTCATGCGGGATCTCGCGACCGCTGGCTACAGCAAAAGCACGATGGTGCGCGTCCACGGCGAGATCGCCCGCATCCTCCGCTTCGCCGAACGACGCGGCAAGGTGATGCGCAATGTCGCGACTCTGGTCGACGTCCCGGCAGGGCCGAAGAAACAAGGTCGTTCGCTGACGGTCGCACAGGCCAAAGCGGTCCTCGCCGCAGCCGCCGGTGACCGACTCGAAGCGCTCTACGTGACTGGGTTGCTGATGGGTCTTCGTCCGGGCGAGTTGCTGGGGCTTCCGTGGACGGCGGTGGACTTCGAGGCCGAGCGCCTTCGGGTGCACCAGTCACTCAAGCGTGAGCACAACAAGCTTCACGTCGGCGAACCGAAGACGTTGCGATCACGGCGAACCCTCGACATGCCCGGCCTGGTCGTTGGCGTACTCAAGGCGCACCGCGACCGCCAGGAGCTCGAACGGGCTGACGCCGGATCCGCCTGGGGCGAGACCGGGCTGGTCTTCACGACAACGCTTGGTACGCCGATCGACCCGTCAAACCTCCGTCGCGAGTTCGACAAGCTGACGCGCAAAGCAGGCATCGGGCATTGGCACCCGCACGAGCTCCGTCACTCCGCGGCATCGCTACTGTCCGCCGCCGGCGTGCCGATCGAGCAGATTTCTGACGTCCTCGGCCACGAAGGTCCACGGACGACTGCCGCCGTTTACCGGCACCTCGTGAATCCGTCGGTCACAGCGGGCAAAGCGCCGATGGACGCACTCTTCGCTAGCCCGCCAGAGCAGGAAACGCACTTAACAACTGAGGAACTCCCTTCACGGGACATCGGGGCGAGCGATAGGTATACGGGCCGTTCTGTGGAGCGATAGTCTCGGTCCCAGCCCATCAGGGATGGGTAGGCGGACCCGAGTGTGTCGGACCTCTGGCGGCTTCGGTCGTCAGGCAGTCCTTAGGCAACGTGGCGCGGTCGCGCGGCACGTCGCGTGAGATGTAATTTCCTGCTCGGGCCCGCCGCACCTTGCGGGGGGGCATATGCGATTCGAGGATGATCTTCGCGCCGAGTGCACGAAACTCATCACCCGTTTCGAGCTCTACGCTCGCGAACTCAGGGACGATGACGGCAGGCGCTCACGGAGGACAGGCGTAGCGCATCGCGGGGTTGTTCTTCGCCCGTCGTACTGGAAGGCGAACTCCGCATTCGACCCGTATCGCGTTCGTGCTTCTTGCGCGCCTATCGCTCGTGCCGTCGGCCTAGCTCTGCGCGCTCATGACTACTCACCCTTCAACCCAGTGGCGTACGAGGTTCCGAAGCCCGGCGGCGACAAGCGCACAGTAAGTGTCTTCGCTGTCGCAGACGCGGTGGTGTCTCGACGCGTCTATGCCTCACTGCTTGGGAAGAACAAGGCGCGCCTTAGCGCTTACTCGTATGCGTATCGAGATGACCTCACGCCACACGACGCCATTCAGCACATCTCGGCGGACCTCACTGGCCGCGGCCGACTCTTCCTGGCCGAGTACGACTTCAGTAAGTACTTCGACACGATCTCGCACGACTACGTGTGGCGGACACTCGATCAGCGAGCCTTTCTGATGACAGATTTGGAGAGGCACGTCCTGGAGCAGTTCTTGCAGGCGAACGTACAAGAGCAGACGAACTACCAGGCACGATCGCCCCAGGCCAAACGGCGGACGCGTGGCGTTCCGCAAGGAACCTCGGTATCTCTCTTCCTGGCGAACGTCGCGGCGTGGGAACTCGATCGTGCGCTGGAACGGCTCGGCATCGGGTTCGCGCGCTATGCAGACGACACCCTCATCTGGTCGCACGACTATGCGCGGATCTGCGACGCAGTGGAAACGCTCTCGGTACTCAGTACGGAGATTGGATCGCCGCTCAACTTCAAGAAATCCCACGGGATCAGCATCTTCACCCCCGAGGGCGCACCGGCAGAGTTCAAGTCAAAATCTTCCGTGGAGTTTGTCGGGTATCGATTTTCCGAGCATGGCGTCGGGATGCGGGAGTCCGTCGTGCACCGGATCAAACGACGCCTCGCATACCTGGTTTGGGTCAACCTGCTCGAACCACTGAAGAGCAACCACTTCGTGGCGGCGCGAACCGTCCCTCAAGTGGATCGTGACTACCTGGTCATGGTCATGCAGATTCGTCGTTACATGTATGGCGATCTGAACGAAGACAAGTTGCGCCGGCTTCGAAACGGCAGCGCGCGCCGGGTCCACTACCCCGGTGTCATGTCGTACTTCCCGCTTGTCACAGATCTAGCGCAGTTAAAAGAGCTCGACGGATGGCTTCTACACACGGTCTATACGTCGCTGCAAGAGCGGGGGCGACTCCTATCAGCTCGGGGCGTGTCGCCCCTTCCCGACCCACACGGCCTGAAGAGATCAGACCTGCCGGCGGCGTATTCGTACTCGACCCGCACTGGGAGACGACTCGATCTGCGCCTCCCATCATTCGTACGAATCGGCACCGCCATTGGGCGGGCAGCTCAAGCGCACGGCCCAAACGCGGTTGGCAGGAAGGGAGGTGCACAGCACTACAAATACCCGGGGATTTGAGAGACCTTCGCCTGTCACCGTTCTCGACTGCTGCGCAACACACGACTCGCGTGTACGCCCTCTTCGAGACGGTCAAGCAAGCCGCGAGCCATCACTGGAAGGCAAGGGCAGGGACTGAGGCTGGATGGGAACGCGGCGATGGCCGCTACGCAGCCCGGACCCGAACCGGACGACGAATCTTGGTCTTCTTGGGCATCCAGAGAAGAACAAACTTCTTGTAGGTATTGGTACAGGTGTCGACCCGAACGATGGGTCGCTCACCCGACCCACCCGACAGCGGTGCTTCGTTCAGCCCATCGAACTGCACAGCCGAGAGGAACGGGTATTCGAGCTCCGACATGACATTCGGCCAAACTGGCGCGCCGAATCGTTCCACCCAAGCCGGCGTGACCATGTACTCATCACGCTTCCATCGGGTCGGGCTCCCACCGAGCGGCCTGCGGTCGAGCACGATCGCAGCAACCGTCTGGGGGTGCATCTCGGCGTAACGACGCAGCGTCGCGTGGAAGGAGGCGCCGTATCGGTCCGACAGGTGCCACACCGTGCCCGTCGAGACCTCCAGCTCGCGCACCTCCCGCGCGAAAAACTCGCGCTGAAAGAGCAGCTCGGCGGCGCCGTAGTTCGCCTCACGCTCGAACAACCTGCGAGTCGCCGGAGACAAAGAGTCATTGTCGTCGGCATACAGCAAGTCTTTCTGGTGCGGGGTCGCATCATGGATGACCTCGTGGAAAGTCACGAACCTGCGCTTACCCTCGTGCTCGATCCCTGGGTCGATGTGAACCACACGTTCACGACGGTCGACCAGGCCGAGCGTCTTGTGCTGGACGCTGCGCAGCTTCTCGCGCATCCACGCAGGAGCGCGACTGATCATCGACTCGTTCAGCACGTAGTCGTCAGCCATGGTCAGCTTGGCGACCTCAATGATTTCGTCGACTGGGGTGGGGATGCGCCCGTAAGCGTCTGCGCTCCGAAGCAGCTTGGCTGCTACGGCCTCGATTGCACTCGCCGACTCCAACGGTCGCACCACGAGGTCACTCCCCCTTGGGATTGCTTCTAATGAAATCGAGATACGCGGCGAGGGCGCGCATCTCGTCATCAGTCACGTTCTTGGAGTTAAGGGCCTGTGCGATCAAACTGGCGCCCGCTTGTTCGGGCACGACATAGCCGGCGACTCGCATCAGGTCGATGTAGTCAACCCCGAGCTGCTCAGCCAGGCCATGCAAAATGTGCGGCGAGGGATTCTGGACCTGCCCCTTCTCCAGTTTGAGCAGGTACGCAGTGGAGATGCCAGCCGGCTCGGCCACCGCCTTCAAGGACTTCTCCGCCAACTCGCGGATCGTCCGCAAGGTCTCACCCAACTTTTCGTCATCGCTCATACGCCACCTCCACCCACCATCGTACTCGGCATGCACTTTAGTTGACAACGCCACGCCCGGCATGCACCATAGTGGATGACGCACACTCGAGCGCGTCATGACTCCAGGGACACCCTGGAAAGGAGCAGCGCCATGGCACAGGACAGCCCCGAAGAGGTCGTCATCGAAGAAATCGTGGTGGTCGTTGAGGAGGAGGTCCCCGATGAACATCAGCGCCATCATCGGCGCAAACTCACGTATTTCGTGAACGGGGAGCCATTCGTGACAGAGCGCCACCAACGAACGGTTCGAGCCATCCTCACCGGTGCAGCGTTCGACCCGGTCGAGCAGTACAAGCTGGAACGCGACTCCGATCACCACGTCTTCGAGGACTACGACAAGGAAGTCCAACTCCGCGAGGACGAGCGGTTCACCGCGACCTACGTCGGCCCGACCCCTACGTCCTGACGTGACCGACGACGACCTTGTGGAGTTTCTGCGCGGGCTCGGTCTGAGCATCGGGTCCGCGCAGGACCCTACGGGGACTCCGTACATCGTGGTCGAGACGTTCACAATCCCGAGTGGCAGCCTTGCCGGCCGAGTCTGCGACATCGCGATCGCACGATCTCGTTCGGTGCCCTACATCATGCCCCCGGCCATTCACACAAAGCCTGCCCTGGTGCCGATGAATAGCAGCGCGCCGTTGGCGACGCAGGGAAGTCCTCTCGGCTCGGGCTGGCAGTACTGGTCCCGACGCTTCGACCGAACACCGACTCCCAAGTCCATCTGGACCCACGTCCTCACGATCTTCGATCAGGTGCTCCCATGACCATGTCCTACGACCTCGCCGGGCTACGCGACCGAGAACTCTCAGTCGCCATCACCGGCCCCGCCGATCGCCTCCTTCGCGATCACTTCGACCATCCGGGGCGTCAGGAAGACCTCACCTTCTTCCTATGGCGACCCAGCTACGGCCACCGACGCACAACGCTGATCTTCGTCGAGGCACTGCTCCCCGACGACGACGAGCGCATCCTCGACGGGAACGTGTCCTTCACCTCCGAGTACTTGACCCGCTGCTTGGCGACGGTCCCAGAGGGTCTCGGCCTCGGACTCGTCCACTCTCATCTCGGACCGGGATGGCAGGGAATGAGCAAGGACGACATTGCGGCCGAGCAAGTCCGACTGGCCGGCGCGGTGGCTGGCAGAACCGGACTTCCCATCCTCGGTATGACCTGGGGAACAGACGGTGCATGGAGCGCCCGAGTCTGGGGTCGCGCGGAGCGATTCAAATACGAGCGGGTCGACATCCCCGTCGTCCGCGTCGCCGCCGCCGACCGCCTAACGCTGACCTTCCACCCCAGGCTTCGGCCAGCACCAGCACCACTCCCGGCGCAGGAAGCAACGGTGAGTGTCTGGGGCGCCAAGGCGCAGGCCGACATCGGGCGAGTACGCATCGGAGTGATCGGGCTCGGGAGCGTCGGCTCGATCGTCGCCGAGGCGCTTTCGCGCGTAGGTATCAGCGACGTCGTGCTGATCGACCACGACCACGTCGAGATGCGCAACCTCGACCGCACTTTGCACGCGAGCCACCAGGACGCCAGTGAGGCAACAGCTAAGGTCCGACTCGCAGAGAAGTCGATGGTGGACAGCCATACCTCGAGCAGCCAGACCGTCGTGGCGTATGAGGGAACGCTGCTATCAGCGGACGGCATCGCCCACGCCCTCGACTGTGATGCTCTGATCTGTTGCGTTGACCGACCCTTGCCGCGATCAATCCTTAACGTAATCGCGTACGCCCACGCGTTGCCTGTCATTGACGGCGGCATCTTTGCCCGGACGACAGACGACGGCAGACCCCTTCACGTCGACTGGCGCATCCACACGGTCGGTCCCGGCCGCGCCTGCCTGTACTGTCTCGGCGCACTCCTTCGCAGCGATGTCGCCCTTGACCGGGATGGCAAGCTCGACGACTCGGACTACATTGCCGGACTGAGCCGCGCCGACCGCGAGCGTTACAACCGGCGCAATGTCTTTCCCTTCAGCCTGTCCGTCGCCGCGCACGAGGTGCTCCAACTCGTCGGAATGATCGCGGCATCGCCACGGATCGCGGGCCTCGGCCCGCAACATTACGAGGCGTACCCCGGGCGGATGTCGGTCTCAGTGACGTCGAGTTGTGAGCCAGACTGCGAAGTCATGGCCCTGACGGCGTCGGCCGAGCAATTCGTGACTGGCTTCTGACCGCGCCAGGGCAGCCCGCGCGGATCGGGTTTCGGTCCCGGCTACACGGATGTGCCTCAGTATGTGCCTCAGCCCGGCACCAAGATCACCAGCGATAGCGCCGCAGCGCTCTGACCTGCACTTATTCGGTGGAGCTGAGGGGATTCGAACCCCTGACCCCCTGCATGCCATGCAGGTGCGCTACCAGCTGCGCCACAGCCCCGAGTGAAGCGCCGACGAGTCTATCCGAGTCGCGAGCGCCGTCTGACCCTGCTCTTAGAGACTCAAGCGGCGATGGGCCAGGCTCAGCGGGCGTCGTCGCCGGTCTCTTCGTCGGGCGGGCTGCCTGCGTTGTGCTCCTCGATGCGCCAACCACGTCCAATGTTGGCCAGCAACGACCAGCGGCAGTTCGACAGTGGCGCCAGCCGCCACCACGTGTCGGGGTGCATCCCGATCATCGTGCCGATGGTCGCTCGAGCCGCACTGCCGTGGGTGACCGCGACGAGAAGCGAGCCGGCTCCGAGTCGCTCGATCCACTCATCGATGCACTCCAGGCACCGCGCGCCGACCTCGGCGTACGTCTCGCCGCCCCCGCGCCGCGCGTCCTCGCCGGTCTGCCAGCGGGTGTACTCCTCTTCGAACTGCGTGTGCGCCTCGGTACGCGTCAGGCCCTCCCAGGCACCGAGGTTGATCTCGCGCAGCCGAGGATCGATCGCCACCTCGAGGCCGCACTCCGCAGCCACAACCGCAGCAGTGTCACGGGCCCGCGAAAGATCCGAGCTCACGATCGCGTCCGGCCGCATCGACGCGACCGCGACGGCTGCACCCTCCGCCTGCGCGCGACCGATTGCGTCCAGCTGGGACTCGGTCTGACCCTGAAAGCGACCGGTCGCGTTCCACTCGGTTCGGCCGTGCCGGAGCAGCAGGACCTTGCGCATCTGGCTCACGAAGCAGGAGGCTGAGCCGCTTCTGCCGGAGGCAGTGCGTCAGCCGGAAGTGGCAGCGATGGGCAGTCCTTCCAGAGTCGCTCGAGGGAGTAGAAGGTTCGCTCCTCGGCATGCTGCACGTGTACGACGATGTCGAAGAAGTCCAGCAGCACCCAGCGGCCTTCCTGCTGGCCCTCGCGGCGTACCGGCTTCGCCTGCATCCCGAGCAGCCGCTCCTCGATCCCGTCGACGATCGCCTTGACCTGGCGCTCGGTGGGAGCCGAGGCGAGGACGAAGCAGTCGGTGATCGCGAGCTGATCGCTGACATCGATGATCGAAAGATCCGTGGCCAGCTTGTCGGCGGCGGCGCTGGCCGCAGCCTCAGCGAGCTCGATGCTGCGCGCGGAAGCGGTCACTGGCAGCCCTGCAGCGTCGATGTCACGCGACCAGCCTGCCACGGCGACGGATTGCCGCCGTCACTCACGGCCGGTAGTCGCTGCCAAGGATGACGACAAACTTCGCCACGTCCTGGTTCACGACGCTGCGACGTACGTCGGACTCCGGCAGCCCGAGCGCCTTGGCAAGCTCGTCTCCCTGATCGACGTCGCCGTTGCCGAAGATGTCGACCTGTGACTTCGCACGGGAGAACGTCGGTGCGTTGCCGCTGCCTGCATAGGTGAAGCCGGCCGACGACAGCTTCGGACAGGCGGTGCCGACCAGGCCCGGCACGCCGATGCCGTTGAGCAGCAGAACCGTGGCGTGCTGGGTATTGGCATTGCTTGGCAACGACGCCGACAAGCGATGGTCGACCAGGTTGGAGATACCGGTCGCGGACTCGTCGGGCCGGTACGACGGGGACGCCGCACCGGCATCGATCGAGGTGACCGGCAGGTCGGTCGGGAATACGCCCGCCTCGGTGCGGTCCTCGGCCGCGAGCTCCACGAGCATCTGGGACAGCTGGGAGGCGCCGTTCGTCGGCTGAGCGCTCGCGCCGAGCTGGCGAACCAGCGCCTCGATTCCGGTCTCGCTGCGTGGCAGCGCCTGGACCAACCCGTCGACGACGCCCTGCATCCTCGCGAGCCCGGCCGCAGCGCCGCCGTTGGACTGGTAGGTCGCGTAGGCGACCGCCTGCGTGCCGGTCAGGTGCTGGCCCGCGCCGGCGGCGACGACGATCTTGCCCCCGCCACCAGCGGTGCGCTGGACGACGTTGGTGTCGACGTCGACATCGACGCCGCCGACCTCGTCGACCAGGTGGGCCAGCTGGCTGGGCGTGAGCACCCACGACCCGTCGATCGTCACGCCGTCCAAAACGCTCGACAGCGCGGCCCGCGACGCCGTCTCGCCGTTGGGCAGTCCGAGCACCCCGCCGAAGTTCTGCGCGCCGTACCCGCACACGTCGGTGATCAGCTGCTCGGGGACCAGCACCTCGAGACCCTCGTGGGTCTGCGGGTCAGCAGCCAGAAGCACGCTGCCCGCGGCCGAGCCATCGCTTCCCTGCAGCTGCAGCAGCACGGTGATCTGCGTGCGCTTCGGCCCGCTCTTGTGCGTCACCACATGATGGACGCCGAGGACCAGCGTCACCACCCCGGCGACCGCCAGGACGGCGATCATGACGCCGCCCGCGCCGGCGTACTTACGGCGCTGTCGTCGCTTTCGCTGCCGTCGCTCCTCACGCCGCGTCATCACCGGCTGGATGTAGACCTCGGGCGACGTCGGCGGGATCAGCGAGGCCGGACGCCGGATCGGCTCCGGGTCGCGATCGGCGCGGCGTCTGCCCGTCATCGCGAGCCGCCCTGGTAGAGCCCGCGCTTGGAGATGTACTGCACGACGCCGTCAGGCACGAGGTACCAGACCGGGTCACCCTTGCCGACCCGGGCGCGACATTCGGTCGAGCTGATCGCCAGAGCGGGCACCTCGACCAAGGTGACCGAGCCGGCGGGGAAGCCTGCGTCGCTGAGGATGTGACCGGGCCGAGTCACCCCCACGAAGTGCGCGAGCTCGAAGAGCTCGGCAGCTCGGTGCCAGCCGATGATCGCCTCGAGGGCGTCTGCGCCGGTGATGAAAAACAGCTCGGCGCCCTCGCCGAAGCCCTGCCGCAGGTCGTGCAGCGTGTCGATCGTGTAGGTCGGCCCCGGCCGGTCGATGTCGACTCGGCTCACGGAGAACTGCGGGTTCGAGGCAGTCGCGATGACCGTCATCAGATAGCGGTCCTCGGCCGCGCTGACCGGGTCGTGGATCTTCTGCCACGGCTGCCCGGTCGGGACGAAGACGACCTCGTCGAGCGCGAAGCGGCCGGCAACCTCACTCGCCGCAACAAGGTGGCCGTGATGCACCGGATCGAACGTGCCGCCCATCACCCCGATACGGCGGGGCCGGGCGGTACTGGCACCGGTCACAAGTTGGCAGGTTACCGGCGCAAACGACGGAGGGGACGCACCGAAGCCGGTGCGTCCCCTCCGCGTCGAGCGGTTAGCTAACTACTAGCCGATCGTCCGGCGGCGCATGGCCACCAGGCCGAGGCCGGTCATCGCCAGCAGGCCACCGCCGATGGGCAGCCACGGCGAGGAGCCGGTGTTCGGAAGCAGCGTCACTGTCTTCGGGCCAGTGCCCTCGACCGTCGGGCCGTGCAGCGTGACCGTGCCGTTGAGGTGCACGTTCGCGGTGCCCGGACCGTTGCCGGTGGCACAGGTGCCGGTGACGATGGCCGTGTCCTCGAGCTCACCGCTAGGCGAGTCCGCCGGCACGTTGATCGTGACCGTCACGCTCTTATGGCCACCTGCCGGGATCGAGCCAAGCCCGCTCCAGGTCAGGTCACTGTCCGTCGAGCCACCGTCCGCCTTCGGCGAGGTGTTGCTGACCGTCCACTTCACGTCGCCAGTCTGGGACTGGATCTTGTCCTCGAACTTGAGGTTCTCGATCGTGCAGCTGAACGGGTTGTCCGCGGTCAGCGTGACGCTGAACGGGTTGCCCGCCGTGACGTTCTGCGTGCTCGGGGTCTTGGACACCGGGATGTTGCACTGGATGCCGCCCGCGGGAACCTGAGCGTTGGCCTCGAAGTGACCGACTCGCAGGTCCACGCCGGCCTTGATGCCAAGGCTGGTGAGCACCTTGTCCAGCGACTGGGTCACGCCGTTGAGCGCTGTCAGCACCGGGGTCAGGATCGGGTTCAGCAGCGGAGCAAGCGGGCCACCAACACTGGAAGCGGTGTTGTTGTTGAGGCTGATCACCTGGACGCTGATGAGGTCCGCGAGGGCCGACACCTTGTCGTTGGTGACGCTCATGGTGGGCTTGCCACCGATCTGGACGCGCAGCAGGCCGTCGACATCGATCGTCAGACCGTTGCCGCCGAGGAGCTGCTCGGCCGTCAGCGTGACGGTCTGGCCGCCAGCCGTGATCGAGAGCACGTCCTTCTGCTTGTCACCGGAGCCGTAGGTCACGAACGACGAACCGTCGCCACCTGCGAACGCCTGCAGCACCAGCGGGTTGATGACCTTGATGGAGATGGTCGCGCCCGGGATGCCCTTGAAGAGCTGGATGTCGGCGGTGTGGAGCAGCGTGGCCGAGTCCAGACCGAACCCACCGGAGTTGTTCGGAGCGAGCTCCTCCAGCGAGTTGTTCTGAACCGTGCCGTCGACCGCGAGAACCGAGGTCGTGCTGGTCACCGGGAGAACGTCAGCGTTCGCGATGGTCGCCTGGCCCGCCGAGAGCGGGTGGTTCACACCGAGAACACAGAAGTCGTTGTCCGACGGCGTATTGGCCGTCGCAATGTTGGGCTGGACGTCCACGTTCGCGACTGGCGCGAGCGGGAGGTTCAGGATCCGCGAGGTCTTTACCTGGTTGGGCGGTGGTGAAACCGTCTCAGCCTGAGTGAGCTGGACCTGAGGCACCTTGGCCGAGCCCTGGCCGAGGTTGAGGCTCACACCCGCGGCGCGACCGTAGGCGTTGTGCCCGGTCCCGCTCTTGGTGGTGAGGAGATCCTCGCCGAGGCTGTTCACCGTCTGAAGCGTGTGGTTCGACACGCCTGCCGCGCTCTGCGCAAGGCTGAGCTGGGCGAGGCTGAGTGAACCGACGTTCAGCGCGTCCAGGTAGGCGAAGTCGCCATTGGTGAACCCCGCAATCGTGCCGTTGATCGGCGGATTCGGGTCGTTCGAGACCCCGCCGGCCCCGGCAGCCGAGGCTGAGCCTCCCAACGCGAGGGGCACTACTGTGCCCGCAGTCGCGAGGAGCACCGTGAGGCGCATTCGCTTAGCCGTCATACGCATGTGTGACCGACCCCAAGTCTAGGTAGGTATCTGACAGGAACTAGTTGTACCGCATTACGTATGAACGATCATACCCGCCACGCGGTTACGTATGCGTTACGACGGCAGCAAGCCTTCTACGAACTCTTGCAGCTGCACAACGTTTCGGCACTCGATCATGGGCATGACCTCGGCATACGTCGCGGCCGCTGAGTCCCCTGATGACCAGTACTGGCGCGGTTCCGGATTGAGCCAAAACGCGTGTCTGGCGTGTCGCACCATGCTGCGGAGCGCGGGGAGCGCTGGCGCTCGATAGTTGGTGCGAGCGTCGCCGAGAATCAAAAGGGAAGTCTTCGGGGTGACCGCATCGGGCCATTTCTGGGCAAAAACCTCGAACGCGTGGCCGTAGTCGCTGTGCCCGTCGTACCAGACGACGTCGGCTTCCTGTGACATACGTGACAGTGCGTCGACGACGTCGCCGCCCCCACTGAAGTAGTCCGTGACCTCATCAGTCGTGTCCACGAAGGCGAAAACCCGGACCTTGGCAAACTGCTCCCGCAGCGCGAAGGAGAGCAGCACGGTGAAGTGCGCAAAAGCTGCCACTGATCCACTCACGTCACAAAGAACGACCAGTTCGGGCTTGTGCGGCTTGTGCGGCTTGAAGATGGTCGTGAGCGGTACGCCACCGCTGGACAGTGACGCTCGGACGGTCCGCCGCACGTCGAGCCGGCCACGCTGGCCGAGCCGCCGCTTGGCGGTCAGCCGCGTCGCGAGCCGGCGCGCCATCGGATAGACCTGCCGGCGCAGCGCCGCCAGGTCATCGCGCGAGGCGCGCAGGAACTCGACCTGCTCGACGAGCGGCTTCACCGCCGTCTTCGCGATCGCCTCGGTGCCGCGATCCTCGGCGAGTCGCCGGCGTACCTCACCCTCGACCATCTCCTCGAACGCCTTGATGCGCTCGGTGAGCATCTGCCGGGCGACCTTCTCGGCGAGCCCGCCACGCTCCTGACCTGCCAGGACTGCTTCGAGCAGCGACGCCATCAGCGTCTCGGGGTTGAGCGCGCGAAGGACCCGATAGGTGAACCACGACTGCCGCCCTGGCTGGCCGTCGGCGCGACCGAGGCCGTTGACCGCCTCGCGGGCCAGGCGGCGCAGCGCCTCGTCATCGCCGGAGAGCAGCACGTCACGCAACTGGTCGCGCAGCGCCTTGCGCAGCGCGTCGAGGTCTGCAGGGTCGATCTCGTCGAGCGCGTCCGGGTCGCCCTCACCATCGGCGTACTCCGATGCGCTGCCGTCGCCGAGCGCCGGCGGCCACCACAGGTCGAAGAGCCGGTCGAACGTCGGACGGTGCGCCGCACGCTTGACGACGGTTGCGGCGTACGCCGCGCGGAGCTGCTCGCGGTCGGTCATCTCGATCGTCGTGACCGCACGACCGGCGTCGAGCGACTCCGCCATCGAGACGGGCAGACCCGCGCCACGCAGTGCGCCGACGAACGACACGTGCCGGTCGAGCAGACCGGCCCCGTCGACGCTCGACTCGGCGGACTCCATTTAGCTCAGCCCCAGCTCCTTGACGGCGCGCTGGTGGTCCGACGAGTGCTTGAGCACCACGCCGAGCGTCTTGGAGACGGTGTCCTCGTCCAGGGTGTCGATGCCCAACGCGATCAGCGTCCGGGCCCAGTCGATGCTCTCCGCGATGCTCGGGGCCTTCTTGAGCTCGAGCGCGCGCAGCGTACGGATCGTGCGCACCAGCTGCTCGGCGAGCGCGTCGACGATCTCGGGCACCCGCGTGAGGACGATCTGCTTCTCACGATCGGCGTCCGGGTAGTCGACGTGCAGGAACAGGCAGCGGCGCTTGAGTGCCTCGGAGAGCTCACGGGTCGCGTTCGAGGTCAGTACGACGAACGGCTTGCGGACCGCCTCGATCGTCCCGAGCTCCGGGATCGTCACCTGGAAGTCGCTGAGCACCTCGAGCAGCAGGCCCTCGACCTCGACGTCTGCCTTGTCGGTCTCGTCGACGAGCAGCACGGTCGGATCGGTACGCCGGATCGCCGTCAGCAGCGGCCGGGACAGCAGGAACTCCTCGGAGAAGATGTCGTCGTGGGTCTCGTCCCACGCCTGGTCGCCGGCAGCCTGGATCCGCAGCAGCTGCTTGCGGTAGTTCCACTCATATAGAGCGCGCGCCTCGTCGAGGCCCTCGTAGCACTGCAGCCGCACGAGCTCAGCGCTCGCGGCGGTGGCGACCGCCTTGGCGAGCTCGGTCTTGCCGGTGCCTGCAGGACCTTCGACCAGCAGCGGCTTGCCGAGTGCGTCGGCGAGAAACACGGTCGTGGCGATTGCGTCGTCCGCGAGGTAGCCGGTGGCCGCCAGCCGGGTCCGGACGTCGTCAGGCGAGGTGAAAAACGACATCCAGGTCTCCCCATTCAGCGACAGAACGCGATTCTATGTTCGAACCTGCCCGTTGCCGGTGACCACCCAGGTCGTGCTGGTCAGCTCGGGTAGACCCATCGGGCCTCGAGCGTGCAGCTTCTGGTTGGAAATCCCGATCTCCGCGCCGAACCCGAACTGCTCCCCATCGGTGAACCGGGTCGAGGCGTTGATCATGACCGCCGCCGAATCCAGACCGGACACGAATGCCTGCGAGGACTCGAGGGACCGGGTGACGATCGCCTCGGTGTGGCCGCTTCCCCATTTGCGGATGTGCGCGACCGCCTCCTGGAGCGAGCCGACAACCCCGACAGCCAGGTCGAGCGAGAGGTACTCCGCCTCCCAGTCCGCATCAGTCACGGGCACGACGTCGTCGGCGTACGACGCGACGGTGGCATCACCGTGCACCGTCACCCCCGCGGCGCGAAGCGCGGCAAGTGCAATGGGCAGGAACGCCGCGGCCGCGTCGGCGTGAACCAGCATCGTCTCGGCGGCGTTGCACACAGTCGGCCGCTGTGTCTTCGAGTTGAGCATGATCGAGATCGCCATCTCGAGGTCGGCATCCGCGTCGACGTAGACGTGACAGTTGCCGACGCCGGTCTCGATGACGGGGATCGTCGACTCCTCGACGACGCTGCGGATCAACCCCGCGCCGCCACGCGGGATAAGGACGTCGACCAGCCCCCGTGCCCGCATCAGATGCTTCGCAGACTCGTGGTCGTGACCGGGCACAAGCTGCACACAGCCATCCGGCAGACCCGACGAACGAGCGGTCTCGGCCAGCACATCCACCAGCGCCGCATTGCTCTCCCGCGCGCTCGACGAGCCGCGGAGCAACACCGCGTTGCCGCTCTTCAGGCAAAGCCCGGCTGCGTCGACCGTCACGTTCGGCCGCGCCTCGTAGATGATCCCGATCACGCCAAGAGGGACGCGCACCTGACGCAGCTGCAGCCCGTTGGGCAGCGTCGAGCCCCGGATCACGTCGCCGACCGGGTCGGGCAGGCCCGCGACCTGACGCAGACCGTCGGCCATGGCGACGATCCGCTTCGCGTCGAGCCGCAGCCGGTCGATCAGCGGGTTGTCGGCATCACGGGCCACGTCAGCTGCATTAGCGACGAGGATCCGGGCAGTCGCCGCCTCGAGCGCGTCAGCCATCGCGAGCAACGCTGCGTCCTTGGTCGCCCGCGAGAGCGGAGCAAGTGCGGCCGCCGCCTCACGAGCCTTCCGTGCAACAGCAAGAACCTCATCAGCCGACGTCATGCGAAAAGCCTACGACCCGTCGAGCCCTACGAAAGTGGCCCAACCTCGCGCGAGTTAGGCCACCTACGTTGGGCTCGGCGGAGGGGTTAGAGCAGTGCCAGGTCGTCGCGGTGGACGACCTCGCGGGAGTACGCCGGGCCGTGCGTCTCGACGAGCTCGTGGGTCGAGCGACCCAGCAAGGCGGGAAGCTCTGTTGCGTCGTACGCCGTCAGTCCACGCGCGATGACCGTGCCGGTCTCGTCGACCAGATCGACCGGATCCCCCGCGGTGAAGTCACCCTCGACGGCGGTGATGCCGGCGGGCAACAGCGAGCTCCGACGGTCGACGACGGCAGCGACTGCGCCGGCATCGAGCCGAAGTGTCCCGCGGCCGGTCGTCGCATGCGCGAGCCAGAGCAGCCGAGCAGGTGCCCGCTTGCCGGTCGGGTGGAAGCAGGTCCCGACGTCCGCGCCATCTAGTGCTCGCGACGCATCCTGCGCTTGGGCGAGCAGCGTCGGCACTCCGGCACCCGCAGCGATCCTCGCTGCGGCGACCTTCGTCGCCATGCCGCCGGAACCGACGCCCGCCTTGCCGATCGCCCCGAGTTGCACGTGCGCGAGGTCGTCGTCGCTATGCACCTCTGAGATTCGGGTGGCCGGCCCATGGCTCGGGTCGGTGTCGTAGACGCCGTCGACATCCGAGAGCAAGACGAGCGCGTCGGCGCCAACGAGATGGGTGACGAGCGCCGCGATCCGGTCGTTGTCGCCGAATCGGATTTCCTCGGTGGCAACGGTGTCGTTCTCGTTCACGACAGGCACGACGCCCAGCCCCAACAGCCGCTCAAAGGTCCTGGCTGCGTTTCGGTAGTGCGCGCGCCGCACGACGTCGTCGGCGGTTAGGAGCACCTGGCCGACGGTCAGACCGTGTCGTGCAAAGGCCTGCGAATAGTGCGCGACAAGCATTCCCTGTCCGACGCTCGCCGCCGCCTGCTGGGTCGCTAGGTCGCGAGGGCGCTTCGACAGACCCAGTGGACGCAGCCCGGCGGCAATCGCGCCGGAGGACACCAGGACAACCTGCGAGCCACCGTTGACCCGCGCGGCCAGTGCGTCAGCGATCGAGTCGAGCCGAGCGGTGTCGAGACCACCTTCGGAACTGGCGAGCGACGAGGAGCCGACCTTCACGACGATGCGCTTGGCCGAGGCGATGACCTGCCTCACGTCAGACGACATCGTCGTCCTCGACCGCTAGATCGTCAGCAGCAGCCGCCACGGCGGCCGCCTCAGCTCGTGCCGCCGCCTCGACCTCCTCGTCGTAAGCAGAGCGGCGAGCCTTGCGCGAGGCCTTGCGGATGTCGGCGCCGGGTCGACTGTGGTCCTCGAGGCGGATGTCGGTGCCGCGACCGCCGCGACCGGCCGTCACCTGATGCGCCAGGGTCGGTTGCCAGTCGAAGGTGACCTCACCGATCGTGACCTCTGCGCCTGCCTGAGCGCCGAGTCCCGCCAATGCATCCTCGACACCGAGCCGCGCCAGGCGATCGGCGAGGTAACCCACCGCCTCATCGTTGCTGAAGTCGGTCTGGTTGACCCAGCGACGCGGCCGGTCACCAGTGACGACGTACTCCTGCTCACCGATCGCCTCGACGCCGAAGCCCTCGTCACGCACCGGGGTGGGCCGGAGCACGATCCGCGTCGGCTCGACCGCCGGCAGGCCTGCCCGCCAGGCGGCGACGTGCTCGGCCATCGCGAACCCGAGCTCGCGCAATCCGGTCCGCGACGCGGCAGAGATCTCGAAGACGGGGGCGTCAAGCCTGGCCGCGATTTCGCCGCGAACGAGCTCGGCCAACTCCTTCGCGTCCGGCACGTCCAGCTTGTTCAACGCGATGATCCGCGGCCGACCGGACAGACCGCCGTCGATCAGCTCGTCGTACGCCGCGAGCTCCGCCTCGATCGTGTCGAGATCGCTGAGCGGGTCGCGGCCGGGCTCGATGGTGGCGCAGTCGATGACGTGCACGAGCACCGAGCAGCGCTCGATGTGACGCAGGAACTCGAGTCCCAGACCGCGCCCGCTGCTCGCGCCAGGCACCAGCCCGGGAACGTCGGCGACCGTGAAGGTCACGTCGCCGGCCTCGACGACCCCTAGGTTCGGCACGAGGGTGGTGAACGGGTAGTCGGCGATCTTCGGCTTGGCAGCCGACATCGCGGCGATGAGCGAGGACTTACCGGCGTTCGGGAAGCCGATCAGTGCAACGTCTGCGACGGTCTTGAGCTCCAGCAGCGCGTCGAGCGACTCCCCGGGCTCACCGAGCAGCGCGAACCCCGGCGCCTTGCGGCGGGACGATGCGAGCGCGGCGTTGCCCAGCCCACCCCGGCCGCCCTTGGCCACCACGAAGCGGGTTCCCGCGCCGACCAGGTCGGCCAGGAACTCGCCGGTCTCGTTGTCGCGTACGACGGTGCCGTCGGGCACCGCAATGAGCAGGTCGCCGCCCTCGGCGCCGGACTTGTTCGAGCCCTGCCCCTGCTTGCCACTCGGAGCGCTTTGATGGGGATGGCGATGGACGTCCAGCAGCGTCGTCACGCTCGGATCGACGACGAGCAGGACATCGCCACCGCGACCGCCATCGCCACCGTCAGGACCGCCGAGCGGCTTGAACTTCTCTCGGCGTACCGAGGCGCAGCCGTTTCCGCCGTCGCCGCCCGCCGCGTGGACAACCGCGCGGTCGACAAATGTCGCGGCCATGCCGCGACCTACCTACTACTCGGCGGCGGTGGTGACGTTCACGACGCGGCGACCGCGCTTGTGACCGAACTCAACGGCACCCGCCGCGAGCGCGAACAACGTGTCGTCCCCACCGCGGCCGACATTGTCGCCGGGGTGGAAGTGCGTACCACGCTGGCGAACCAGGATCTCGCCGGCGTTGACGACCTGGCCACCGAAGCGCTTTACGCCGAGGTACTGAGCGTTGGAGTCCCGCCCGTTACGGCTGGAAGACGCACCCTTCTTGTGTGCCATCGCGCGCCTCCTACTTTCCGGTCTCGATGCCGGTGACCCGAATCGTCGTCAGCTGGGCACGGAAGCCCTGACGGCGGTGGTAGCCGGACTTGTTCTTGAACAAGTGGATGTTGATCTTCGGGCCCTTGATGGCCTCGACGATCTCGGCAGTGACGGATGTCTTCGCGAGCGTTGCCGCGTCAGCGGTCACCGCGCCGGAGTCGTCGACGAGGAGGACGGCAGGCAGCTTCACGGACTCACCGGGCGCGCTCGCGATCTTGTCGACCGTGAGCGTGTCACCGACGGCGACCTTGTGCTGGTGGCCGCCGCTGCGGACGATCGCGTACACCGTGGAACTCCTCAGATTGTCAGTGGCCGCATCGCTCGCGCGGGCCAGCGGTCGAGTGTACGGACCGGCAGGGGGCCGGATCAAACCTCGGCGGCTACCGCAACCGGCTCGGCTGGGGTCTCCGAAGCTGTCGCGGGAGCCTCATCAGGCTTCGCTGCACTGGCCTTGTCGCCCTTGCCACCCTTGGCGTGAGCGTGGCCACTGTGCTGGTGGTCACCCGACTTGTTCCGTTTGGGCTTCGGGGGCCGCTTCTGCGCCACCGGGTCCTGCGTCAGGATCACACCGCTTCCGCCGCACTCCTTGCAGGTCTCGCTGAAGGACTCGAGCAGGCCCTCGCCGACCCGCTTGCGGGTCATCTGCACGAGCCCGAGAGAGGTGACCTCGGCAACCTGATGACGGGTGCGGTCGCGACCGAGGCACTCGACCAAGCGGCGAAGCACCAGGTCGCGGTTGCTCTCGAGCACCATGTCGATGAAGTCGATGACGATGATCCCGCCGAGGTCGCGCAGCCGGAGCTGACGCACGATCTCCTCAGCTGCCTCGAGGTTGTTCTTGGTGACGGTCTCTTCGAGGTTGCCGCCCTTGCCGGTGAACTTCCCGGTGTTGACGTCGACGACGTACATCGCCTCGGTGTGGTCGATCACGAGGTAGCCACCGCTGGGCAGCCAGACCTTGCGGTCCAGCGCCTTCGCCAGCTGCTCGTCCACCCGATAGGAGGAGAACGCGTCCTCGTCCTCGGTCCAGCGCTTGGTGCGCTCGGCCAGGTCGGGAGCAACCCAACGGACGTAGTTGTCGATCGTCTCCCACTCGTCGGCGCCCTGGACGACGAGTGAGGTGAAGTCCTCGTTGAAGATGTCGCGGACGACGCGGATCACCAGGTCGGGCTCGCCGTAGATCATGCTCGGCGCAGCCGCGCTGTCGATCTTCTTGGCGATGTCGTCCCACTGCGCCTTCAACCGGTTGAGGTCGCGCTCGAGGGCCTCCTCGGAGGCGCCCTCCGCCGCGGTCCGGATGATCACGCCCGCGTCCTCGGGCATTAGCCGCTTGAGGATCGACTTCAGGCGGGTGCGCTCGGTATCGGGCAGCTTTCGGCTGATCCCGGACAGCTTGCCGTCGGGCACGTAGACCATGTAGCGACCCGGCAGGCTGACCTGGCTCGTGAGCCGGGCGCCCTTCTGGCCGATCGGGTCCTTCGTGACCTGGACCAGCACCGACTGGCCGCTCTTGAGCGCCTGCTCGATGCGCGGAGCGCCGCCTTCCAGCGCACTCGCGTCGTAGTTGACCTCACCGGCGTACAGCACCGCGTTTCGGCCGCGGCCGATGTCGACGAACGCCGCTTCCATGCTCGGCAGGACGTTCTGCACCTTGCCGAGGTAGACGTTGCCGACCATCGCGGAAGCGTGCTTGCGCGTGACGTAGTGCTCGACGAGGACGCCGTCTTCGAGTACGGCGATCTGGGTACGGTCCTCACCTTGCTTGACGACCATGACGCGGTCGACAGCCTCACGGCGGGCGAGGAACTCGGCCTCGGTGATGATCGATGGGCGTCGGCGCTGGGTCTCCCGGCCGTCGCGACGACGCTGCCGCTTCGCCTCGATCCGCGTTGAGCCCTTGACCCCGCGGACGCTGTCTTCGCTCGCCTGTCGCGTGTCACGCGGGTCGCGGACGTGGACCACGGTGTTCGGCGGGTCATCGGGAGATGCCTCGCCATCTACGCCGCCACCGGTGCGCCGGCGACGCCTGCGGCGATGAGTACCCGTGCCGCCTTCGTCGTCGCCGTCATCGGGACCGGAGTCGCCGGCATCAGCTGACTGCGCTTCGTCCTCGGCGTCGGTCGTCGACTCGTCATCGGAGCCACCGCCCTCGCCGGGTGCGCGTTGACCACCACGGCCACGGCGGCCACGGCGACGTCGAGCGGTGCGCGGGGCGTCATCGTCGTCGGAGTCAGCGTCGGTCTCAGGCCCGGTGCTGCCAGCAGGCTCGCTGGGCGGCTCGGCGTCCTGATCGACTCGGGGCGGCCGGCGGCGTGCCGGAGCAGGCGCGGCCGTCGGTGCCTGGAACAGCACGACCGGCGGGGGGGGAGTCGTCATCACGGCGGTCGGTGCGCCGCCGTCTGCGCCGGGAGCGGCGTCGGCTTCCTTGCTCGCCGCGCTCGAGGTGCGCTTGCGGCGGGCAGGAGCGGGTGCGTCAGTGGCAGCTGCACCCGAGGCATCTGCGGCGGCAGCCGGAGCGACCGCCTTCTTGCGGGTGCGCTTCACCGGAGCGGGAGCATCGTCTGGGGAGGCCGCAGGCTCACTAGTCGCGGGGGGCGCCTCGACGCTCGGCGTCGGCGGGCCGGCGGGCCGACGCGCCGCGCGGCGCTTAGGAGGCGCCGCCGACTCGGTCACATCGCCGGCGTTGCTGGTGGTGTCGTTACTGCGCTCGTCATCGAGCACGTGTCTCTCCTGTCGGCCCCCGGGAGCGCCTAGGCCCGGTTGGGCGTTGGCACCCCGCTCGGGAGCGAGGTCGTCAGGACAGTGGGTCTGTCAAAGGCCCGTCGTCCTGGGACAACTCTGCGTCGAGCAGGCCCTGCGCCAGCCTCGTCACCACAGGGATGACAGGCGTCGACAGTCCGGCAGCTCGTCTCAGTGCTGTCACTACGTCGTCGGGTCGAACAGCGGGACTAGCGTGCCGAACGACCAAGTCAAGTGTCGCACAGACCACATCAGAATCCGCCGACTCGCGCGGGAGCACCGCCGCGCTGACGATTGCCGACCGGGCATCGACCGGCTTCACGCCGTCCTTGGTCGGGCGATCGACGATGACGCTGTCCGCTGCCAGGAAGGTCTGCAGCGCCGCGTCGGCGACGTCCGGAGCGACCTCGGGGAACACGATCCGCCACCACGAGGCTTCGATGCGGTCAGCGAGGGCCGGCGTGCCCGGCACTGCCTCCACGACATCGAGGACGTCGAGTCCCACCGGGAGTGCCGCGTCCAGGGCGGTGCGTACGACGATCGGGTCACGCTGCTCGGCCAGGCCGATCTCGAGGTACTCCGCCTCCGAGGCAACTCCGGTCGGCGCCGCACCGGCGTAGGAGATCTTGGGGTGCGGGCTGAAGCCGGCGCTGAAGGCGATGGGGAGGCCGGAGCGATGGATCGACCGCTCGAAGGCACGGGCGAAGTCACGGTGGCTGGTGAAGCGCAGCCGGCCACGCTTGGCATAGCGGACTCGCAATCGCTGCACGACGGGCGGCGGTGGCGGACCTTCTGGCTGGCGTGACATCAGACCGGAGTGAGCGGCAGGACACTGCGGCCGGTTGGGCCGACCTGGTTCTCGGTGCCCATCGACGGGCAGACGCCGCAGTCGTAGCAGGGGCTCCAGCGGCAGTCCTCGACCTCAGCCTCGGAGATCGCGTCCTGCCAGTCCTGCCAGAGCCACTCCTTGTCCAACCCCGAGTCGAGGTGGTCCCACGGCAGCACCTCGGTGAGGTCGCGTTCGCGGGTCGTGAACCAGTCGAGCGACACCGGCGAGTCGGCGAAGACCTCGTTGGCGGCGGCGACCCAACCGTCGTAGGAGAAGTACTCGCTCCAGCCGTCGAAGCGCGCGCCGCTCTCCCACACCTTGCGGATCACGCCGGCCACGCGACGGTCGCCTCGCGACAGCATTCCTTCGATGATCGAGGGCCGGCCGTCGTGGTAACGCAAGCCGATCGAGCGACCGAACTGCTTGTCCGCGACGACCGCCGACTTGAGCGCCGCCAGCCGTCGATCGACGCTCTCGTGGTCGAGCTGCGGCGCCCACTGGAACGGGGTGTGCGGCTTAGGCACGAAGCCACCAATGGAGATTGTGCAGCGGATGTCCTTGCGACCGGCCGCCGTACGCCCGGTCTCGATCACCCGCGCCGCCATGCCCGCGATCGCGACGACGTCCTCGTCGGTCTCGGTCGGCAGGCCGCACATGAAGTAGAGCTTCACCTGACGCCAGCCGTTGCCGTACGCAGTCGCGACGGTCCGGATCAGATCCTCCTCGGTGACCATCTTGTTGATCACCTTGCGCATCCGCTCGCTGCCACCCTCAGGCGCGAACGTCAGGCCGGTACGCCGGCCGTTGCGCGAGAGCTCGTTGGCGAGCGTGATGTTGAAGGCATCGACCCGGGTCGACGGCAGCGAGAGCGAGACGTTCGTGCCCTCGTAGACATCTGCGAGGCCCTTGGCGACCTCGGCGATCTCGCTGTGGTCGGCGCTGGACAGTGAGAGCAGACCGACCTCGTCGAAGCCGGTCGCCGCCACACCCTTCTGCACCATCTCGCCGATGGTCGTGATCGAGCGCTCGCGCACCGGGCGAGTGATCATCCCGGCTTGGCAGAAGCGGCAGCCCCTGGTGCAGCCTCGGAAGATCTCGACGCTGTAGCGCTCGTGCACGGTCTCGGCGAGCGGCACGAGCGGCTGCTTCGGGTACGGCCACTCGTCGAGGTTCATGACGGTCTGCTTCGCGACCCGCCACGGCACGCCGGGTCGGTTCGGCACGACCCGCTGGATCCGGCCGTCCGGCAGATACGTCACGTCGTAGAACGCCGGGACATAGCCGACACCGCTGATCGCAAGCCGCAGCAGCAGACCTTCACGACCGTCGGGTCGGCCCTCGGACTTCCAGGAACGAACGATGTCGGTGATCGCGAGGACTGCCTGCTCACCGTCGCCGAGCACAGCGAGGTCGATGAACGCAGCAATCGGCTCGGGGTTGAACGCCGCGTGTCCACCGGCGACGACGACCGGGTCGTCGAGCCCGCGGTCGACGGCGGCCAGCGGAATGCCCGCGAGGTCGAGCGCGGTCAGCATGTTGGTGTAGCCGAGCTCGGTCGAGAACGACATCCCGAGCAGGTCGAAGTCCCCGACGGGCCGATGCGCATCGACCGTGAACTGCGGGATGCCGTGCTCACGCATCGCGGCTTCGAGGTCGGGCCAGACCGAGTAGGTGCGCTCCGCCAGGACGTCGTCGCGCTCGTTGAGCAGCTCGTAGAGGATCTGCACGCCCTGGTTCGGCAGCCCTACCTCGTACGCGTCGGGATACATCAGCGCCCAGCGAACGTTGCAGGACTCCCAGTCCTTCGTGACGGCGTTCAACTCGCCGCCGACGTACTGCACCGGCTTGCGCACCGTGGGCAGCAGCGGCTCGAGCCGCCCGAAGATGCTTTGCCCGGTCATTGCAACCAGCCTACGGATCGCAAGCGGGTGGGCGGGCCTATCTATTCGAGCGGACCCTGACGTTCTGCAGCAGACCCACCGCGATCATCGAGGCGAACATCGAGCTACCGCCGTAGGACACGAATGGCAGCGGCAGACCGGTGATCGGCATGATGCCGAGGTTCATCCCGACGTTCTCGAAGATCTGAAACGCGAACCAGCAAACGATGCCGACGCTGACGAGCATCCCGAACTGGTCCTGGGCATACCGCGCGATGCGCAGCGCGCGCCACATCACGACGCCTGACAGCAGTACGACGAGGCCGGCACCGAACAGCCCAAGCTCCTCGCCGGCGACGGAGAAGATGAAGTCCGTCTCCTGCTCTGGTACGAACTGGCCGTTGGTCTGGGACCCGTGACCGAGCCCTTGACCGAGCCAGCCGCCGTGGCCGATTCCGATGATCGCCTGCTGCTGGTTGTACTTGAAGGTCTGCGCCGCGGCGGAGCTGGTGGACTTCGACAGTGCCTCGAACCGGGCGAGCTGGTACTGATGCAACAGGTGGGCCTGGTCGACGATGACCGCGCCCACGACCGCCAGCAGGAGCATGCCGCCGACCCAACGTCCGGGGATTCCGGACAGCACGATCATCCCGAAGATGATCGTCATGAAGACCATCACCGAGCCGACGTCGGGCTGGGCAAGGATCAGCAGCACCGGAAAGGCCGCGAGGCCAAGGGCCATGAAGATGTCTTGGTGAGTCGGATCGGAGCGGTTCTCGCGTTTCTCTGCGAGCAGCATCGCGATGCCGAGCACAACCGCGACCTTGGCAAACTCCGACGGCTGGATCTCGAAGCCACCACCAACGCGGATCCACGAGTGCGCGCCGTTGATCGTGCTTCCTAACGGCGTGAGCACGACGAGCAGGCCGAGGATCGAGGCGCCGTACAGCACGGGCGTGTATGCCCGCAACGTGCGGTAGTCGACGAGGGCTGCCAGCGTCGCGAGCCCGAGCCCGAGCAGGATGTTGAGGACGTCCTTCTTCAGGTACGACGCGCCGGCGCCCTGCGGCTTGGTTGCCGCCCACACCAGTGCGCAGCCCAGGACGCACAGCGCCGTAACAGCGGCGACCAGCACCCAGTCGAGCTGGCGGAGGAACGAGTCACGGTCCATCGCCCGGGCACGCAGCGACGTCTCCCGCCGCAGCGAGATCGGCGCCGAGCGCGTGGACCCGGACCACTCGCTCATCGCAGGAGCCTTCTTCGCTCGGGCACGAGCGCAGGGTTGAGCCCAAGCGCGGACGTGGTCGTCGACGGCGGACTGGCCGTGGACGTCGCCCCGGGCGTCGAGGTCGCGGTCGACCCGGGTGTCGGCGTGGTCGATGTACCGGACTTCTTCTTATGCGGGCCGGCCTCGACGATCTGGATCTTCGGCAGCTTCCCCGGCGGAACGCCATCCGGGAACAGCGCCTTCTTGCCACCGAAGCCGTAGATCGCGTCCCACATGTTCCGCGCGAACGGCGCAGCGCTCACCGCGCCCTGATCGGCCTTGTCGACCTCGATCACGGTGACGAACTGCGGCTTCCCGCCGGCCGGGCCCGCGAACGAGACGAACCACGAGCCGTCCTCGCTGGTGCCGGACAGCTCAGCCGTACCGGTCTTGCCGCCGACCAGGACCTTGCTCATCGGGAAACCCACGAAGTCCGAGACTGCGGTGCCAGGCGGTGACGTCGAGGTGGTGACGCCGTAGAACGCGTCACGGAGGTAGTCGAGATCGGCCTGGGACAGCGGCACATGGTCGCGGACCGGAGCTTTGATGCGTTTGATCAGCTTGCCGGTCGGGCTGACGATCGCCTTCGCGATCCGCGGCTCGAAGACCGTCCCGCCGTTCGCCATCGCCGCGTAGGCGACGGCAAGCTGAAGTGGAGAGACCAGCACCGCACCCTGACCGATGTCCTCGTTCTCCTGGTCACCCTGCTCGAGGATGTAGCCGGACTTGCAGTACGACGAGTCGAAGACTCGGTGCTCTTCGGTGAACGTGGGATTCTTCGCCCCGAGGCAGTAGTCGTGCCTGAGCTCGTGCCACTCGATCCTGGCGTTCTTGCGGTCCTCGATGTGGCCTTCGGTGACCTCGTCTGACGGCAAGTCGATGTTTGGCGCCACACCGATTCCGTAGTCGTGGGCAATGGCCTGGACGCCCTCGATCGGCTTCTTGTGCGCGAGCACGAGGGAGTTGTCTCGCAACCAGTCGTTCGCGCCGAGCACGTAGAAGAAGGTGTCGCAGGAGACGATCAGCGCGGTCCGCAGCGGGATCGGACCGAGCCCGGCCTCACCTTCGAAGTTCGTGTGGCCCTGGAAGCTCGTCGGGCAGTCGTAGTAGGCGCCCGGACTCAGCATTCCGTCATGGATCAGACCCGACGAGGAGATCAGCTTGAACGTCGATCCAGGCGGATTCGCACTCTGGAACGCCTTGTCGAGGAGCGGGTTTCCCTCCTCGTGCTGCAGTCGTTCGTAAACCTTCGACTTGACGGTCGGCACGAAGGTGTCCGGCGGATAGGTCGGCTCGCTCGCCATGGCGACGACCCCACCGTTGCGTGCATTCAGCACCACGCCGGCGGCATAGTCAGCCGTATAGCCGGAGCTCCGCGCTGTAGTGATCGCGTTCTGCAGTTGCTTCTCGAGAGTCGACTGCACGCCTGCGTCAAGGTTGGTGACGACGTCGTCGCCGGCGATCGGCGGGGTGTTCTTGACGGTCCCGAGGACGCCGCCGAGATGGTCGACGCTGACCGCCTTCACGCCAGGCTTGCCGGCGAGATACTTCTGGTACTCCGCCTCGAGTCCCGTCGCGCCGACCTGAGCGTCCTGGTAGACCTGCCGCTCACTCTCGGGAAGCTTGGCGAGCTGGTCGGCGCTGATCGAGTGGATGTAGCCGAGCATCGAGCTGGCGTACGCACCATCCGGTTCCGGGTAGTGCCGCACCGCGGTCAGGTTGACCGTGATACCCGGGTATTCCTCGGGCTCTTCCTGGATCTGTAACGCCTTGCGGGCGGCAGCCAGGGTCGGCCGCAGCTGGCTGACCTGGACCGGCTGGTAGGCGAGGCCGTTGTTGCACGTGGTGAACGGCGCGGCAAACCAGGGCGTGCCCGCCGGCACCGCGAGGGTCTCATCGCCCTTGCTGGTGTGAACGATCGGATAGGTG
>DATAVE010000133.1:0-27789 GCA_036267875.1 Mycobacteriales bacterium | reverse complement strand
GTCCACCGCGATCGCCGGTGTCTTGAGCCGATCAACGACGAGATCCCAGCATGACGCGGCGAAACCACCACCGTGCACGAGAACGATTGGCATGTGGGCCATCTAACCGTGACACCGCGGTGCATGCCATGACACCGTTAGAGGCGTGAGCACCTCCGTACCGGTACGCCGTCTTGCGCTCGAGCCGACCTTCGAGGATGTGCCACGGCACTTCGGTGCCGGCGGCGATCTGATCTCGAGCCACATCATCGCCGCGCTCTCAGCGGTGTTCCCGGACGGCGAGGACTTCTTCGTCCGTTCGGTTCGCCACTACCGCGACGAGATCACCGACCCGCTGTTGGCTGAGCAGGTCTCGGGCTTCATCGGCCAGGAGGTCACCCATGGCCGGGAACACCGGGCGTTCAACACCCACCTCGACGAGATGGGTTACCACACGAAGTTCGTCGAGCGATTCGTCCGGCGGGCTATCGGCTTCCGTGAGCGGCACACCCCGCCGATCACCAACCTGGCCGCGACCGCGGCCCTCGAGCACGTCACCGCGACGCTTGCCGAGCTGGTGCTGACGAGCGCCGAGACCCAGGACTCGTTCGGCGAGGACTCGGTCCGCAACCTGTTCATGTGGCACGCCCTCGAGGAGAGCGAGCACAAGGCCGTGGCGTTCGACGTCTACCGCGCGGTCGGCGGCAGTGAGCGGATGCGGATCATCACGATGAAGGTCGCCCGCTGGGGCTTCCTGGTCACGACCGCGATCCAGGTGATGGCCTCGCTCGCGACCGATCGTGCGTCGTACCGGCCGGGCGCCTTGAGCAAGAGCTGGCGATACGTGCGAACGCAGCCGTTCCTGAGCCACGAGGTGTGGCAGCAGCTCAAGGCGTACGAGCGAAAGGGCTTTCACCCGAGCGACGTGCCGAACGACGAGCTTGTCGAAACGTGGCGGGAGCGGCTCTTCGGAACGACGGGCACGATGGTGGACACGCTGCGAGGGCCTGCGCTCGCCTCCTGAGGTCGAGCTCCGCCGGCCAGCAGAAATAGTGATTTTGGGCCATTTTCTGCACACGTTGCGCTGGGTTTACTGAATGCGTGCATTGGATCCCGGCGTTCGTTCGACGCTTCGCCGTCGTTGGTATGGCACTGGCTACGACTGCGGCCGTTGCGGCTCCCGCAGGAGCGAGCGGCTCCGTAGGCAACCCGGTCGCAACTGCCCGGTGGGGGATCTACCAAGGTTCGGGCGACGGGCTGTGGCCGGCCTACCAACACTCCAGCGGGACGACTCACCAGCTGCTCGCCAAGATGGCGCTGCGCCCACGGGTCCGGTCGTACGGCTCGTGGATCTCCACGGCTGACATCCGCGAGCTGATCTCGTCTGACATCGCGCAAGAGCAGGGCGGCAACCCGAATGTCCTGGTCTGGATGGGGATCTTCCGGCTGTGGCCGCACGAAGAGGCCGAGAACCACGTCCCGATGACGGCGGAGCAGCAGCAGGCGTACAAGAGCTGGATCGATGCGGCGGCACGCGGTATCGGGTCGGCGAAGGTCGGCATCGTTCTCGAGCCGGACTTCCCGCTCACGCTTGATAGCTGGGGGCCCAAGGTCCGCGCGGGACTCGTGCGCTACGCCGCACAGACGTTGTCGAGCTTGCCCAACGCGAGCGTCTACATCGACGGTGGGTCAGCCGACTGGCTGAGCGTTCCGGACCTCGTCAAGCTGCTCGAGTCGGGCGGCATCAAGTACGCCCGCGGCATCAGCCTCGGCGCCTCGCACCACGTCTCGACCGGCTCGGAGATCGCGTACTGCCGGCTGGTCGGCCTCTCACTCGCCCGTGACGGCTACCCGAACAAGCGCTGCGTGATCGACACGTCGGACAACGGTCGTCCATACACGAACAAGCAGTTCTACGAGAAGTACCCGCGCGGCTCGTTCAACGCCGACAACCCACCGGCTTGTACGAGCGCGACCGAGAAGGTATGCGTCGCGCTGGGCATCCCGCCGACCACCGACGTGAGCGACCCGAAGTGGGGACTGCCGGCTGGCGTGAACCGGATGGCTTCCCAGTGGGTGGATGCCTACATCTGGACCGGTCATCCGTGGAAGATCAACAACGGTCACGATTTCGACTTGCAGCACGCACTCGATGCCGCGCGAACGGACCCGTACATCTAGCGAGGGCGGTTTACTCCCCGGCGGGCTGGCCAGACAATGGTGTATGCCCGCACTGACTTCCTTCGTACGACGCTGCGCCGTTTTCGGTGTCGCGCTCGCTGCGACGACCGCTGTTGCCGTCCCAGTAATTCCTGCCGCTAGCGCCAGCGCCGGTGGTGCGAACCCCGTCGCAGGCGTGCCGTGGGGGATCTACAAGGGGAACGGCGACGGGCTGTGGCCGGCGTACGAAGCGTCGAGCGGGGCAGACAAGGAGCTGCTCGCCAAAGAGGCGCTGAACCCCCGGGTGCGGTCGTACGGCTCGTGGATCCCGACCAACCAGGTCGCGGGGATCATCTCGAAGGACATCGTTCAGGAGCAGGCCGGCGACCCGAGCACGCTGGTCTGGATGGAGCTGTTCCGGCTCTATCCGAACGAGGAGGCGAACAACCATCAGCCGCTGAAGCCCCGCGATCAGCAGGCCTACCGCGACTGGATCAATGCCGCGATCCAGGGCATCGGGTCGGCGCGGGCCGGCATCGTGCTGGAGCCGGACCTCCCGCTCACCCTGGTCAGCTGGGGCCCGAAGGTTCGCGCCGCCCTGACCAAATACGCCGCCCAGCAACTCGCGGCACATACCAACATCACGACGTACATCGATGGTGGGTCCGAGGACTGGCTGAGCGTCCACGACCTGGTCAAGCTGCTCGAATCGGCGGGCATCCGGTACGCACGAGGTTTCAACCTCGGCGCCTCGCACCACGACAGCACCGCGTCGGAGATCCGCTACTGCCGGGCCGTGTCGCTCTCACTGGCCAAGGCTGGCTACCACAACAAGCACTGCGTGATCGACACCTCCGACAACGGTCACCCCTACACCAACAAGCAGTTCTACGCGAAGTACCCGAAGGGCAGCTTCAACGCCAACAACCCGCCGACTTGCATGTCGAGCACGCAGAAGGTGTGCGTCGCGCTGGGAATCCCACCGACCACGGACGTGACCAACGCCAAGTGGAAGCTGTCGGCTGCGGTCGACAAGATGGCCGCAAGCTGGGTCGATGCGTATGTCTGGGACGGCCACCCGTGGAAGATCAACAACGGCCATGACTTCAACATGTCGGCGGCGCTGAATGCCGCGCGGTTCGACCCGTTCTTCTAGAACATCGAGTGAACACTGGCTGACGGATTTCTCGCACGAGGTTTGAACCAACGGATCGCTACTAGGTGCGGCGTCATGACCACGGCGTTCGCCAAGGAAGCCGGCGTGATGCCGCTGGGCCTGGTCAGCTACCTCAGCTGCACCACGTCGTGACCGGGTCGACCTCGTCATTCACCGGGATGCCGCACGCCGACACGGTCGTCTACGCCAACGACGACCGACGGATCTTCTTCCACGTCGCGCCGGACACCCAAATGCACCGAAACATCACCGACAGCTGACATGTGTCGGTCACGATCGATGACTACACGACCGACTGGCGCAAGGTCCGCGAGCTAAAGGGAGTCGGACGGTGCGGGCTCCAAGGGCCCGCTCGAGCAGACCTCGACATCGGCGGTCCTGACGAGACGCCGACGAAGGGCGCCGTAGCGACCAACCTCGAAAGGTTCACCTTTCAGCCGGGCGAGGTCATCTTCCAGCCGGTCACCGGGCCGGCCAGTTCTTCGTCGTGCTCGAAGGCACGGTCGAGATCCGCGGCGAGGGCTTCGGGGTCGACCAGACCGTCGTACGCGCAGGTTCGGGTGAGCTGTTCGGTGACCAGGCAGCGCTTCGTGGACAGCGCGGCGCCCTGACCGCGCATGCTGTCGAGCGCACGACCGTCTTCGCGGTTGCCCGATCCGCGCCGCGCGACTTGGGGATGACAGCCCACGCCTGTCGGCATGCGAGACGTGCGCCTCCCGCTGTAGTTTTCTCGGCGTGCTCGAGTTCCACACCCCCGCCGAGATCGAGGAGATGCGCCCAGCTGGACGCTTCGTCGCCGATGTCATCACTGCGCTCGCCGAGGCTGCCGATGTCGGGGTAAACCTGCTCGACCTCGACGCGCTCGCGCACCGGATGATCCGCGAGCGCGGCGCGGAGTCCTGCTACATCGACTACCACCCGTCATTCGGCGCCTCGCCGTTCGGCAAGGTTCTTTGCACGTCGGTCAACGACGCCGTGCTGCACGGACTACCGCACGACTACTTGCTGCAGCACGGCGACCTGTTGAGCGTGGACTTCGCGGCGAGTGTTGACGGCTGGGTGGCGGACTCCGCGTACTCGCTCGTCGTCGGCACACCGCGGCCGCAGGACCTCGCGCTCATTGCAACGGCGCAGCGAGCGTTGGAGTCGAGCATCGCGGCAGCGCAGCCAGGAAGCCGGCTCGGTGACATCTCCCACGCGATCGGCACGGTTGCGCGCGCTGCGGGTCTGCGGGTGAACATGGACTTCGGCGGACACGGCGTCGGTCGCGTGATGCACGGCGACCCGCACATCCCCAACGACGGGCCACCCGGCCGCGGACTGACCCTCGAGCCGGGTCTGGTGATCGCCATCGAGCCGTGGTTCCTGCAGACGACCGATGAGATCGTCACCGACCCCGACGGCTGGACGTTGCGCAGCGCCGACGGATCCCGAGGTGCCCACATGGAGCACACGATCGCGATCACCGCGGACGGTCCGCTCGTGCTGACCGCCCGAGAACACGAGCCCGCGGTCGGCAGCGGCTTCGCGAAACCGGTCCCGTAGGTTTGTGCGGTGCGGCTGGTGATTGCTCGATGCGCGGTCGACTACTCGGGGCGACTCACCGCACATCTGCCGATGGCGACGCGGCTGCTGGTCGTCAAGGCCGACGGCTCGGTGCTGGTCCACTCCGATGCGGGCGGTTACAAGCCTTTGATGTGGATGTCGCCGCCGTGCACGCTGCGCGAGGACGAGGGCAGCTGGACGGTAACGAACAAGGCCGGCGAACAGCTGCTCGTCACCGTCGAGGAGGTCCTCTCCGAGGCGAGCGCAGATCTCGGGATCGATCCTGGTCTGGTGAAGGACGGCGTCGAGGCGCACCTGCAAGTGCTGCTGGCGGCGCATTGCGCGACGCTCGGTGAGGGCTTCACCCTGGTACGTCGTGAGTACCCCACCGACATCGGCCCGGTCGACCTGCTCTGCAAGGACGCGGCAGGCCAGACGGTTGCAGTCGAGATCAAGCGGCGCGGTGAGATAGACGGCGTCGAGCAGCTGACCCGATACCTAGAGCGGCTCGATCGTGACCCGCTGTTGCGGCCGGTGCGCGGCATGTTCGTGGCGCAGGAGATCAAGCCGCAGGCCAAGGTGCTCGCAGCGGACCGCGGAATCGCCTGCGTCGAGGTCGACTACGACGAGTTGCGCGGCATCGATACCTCGGAGGACCGGCTCTTCTAGGCCCGGTTAGTCGGTAGCGATCGCCGCGAGCACATCGAGCCTTGCCGCCCGTCGTGCCGGGAACGTCGCTGCAAACAGTCCCAGCAGGGCGGCGAGCACGAGGAAGCCGATCAGCTCGGGGATCGGGACCGACGTCTCGCTGATGCCCTTCGAGTGCAGTGACGACACGAGCGCGACTCCCAACCCGGTGCCGATCACGATGCCGATCAGCGCTCCGAACAGTGCGAGGATCACCGACTCGACCCGGACCATCGATCGGATCTGGCGCCGGGTCATTCCGACGGCCCGCAGGAGCCCGACCTCACGCGTGCGCTCGAAGACGGAGAGCATCAAGGTGTTGATGATTCCGATCAGGGCGATGATCACCGCGAGCGCTAGCAAGGCGTAGACCAGCCCGAGCAGCTTGTCGACCTGCTGCTTCTGTGATTTCTCGAACTCTGCTTTCGACTGGATCTGTGCGTTCGGGAAGGCTGCCAGCGCGGTCGTGACCGCCGGCTCGACGGACGGCCCGGTCGTGCGCGCGAGTACGGCGATCGGGAGCGTCTGATCGAAGTGCGAGAGGAAGAAGTCGTTGCTCACGACGTAGGAGCCGAGCAACGCGTTCGTCGCGAAGACGCCGCCGATACGCATCTCGATGGTGCCGGTCTTCGCGTACTTGACGGCAAGGGCGTCGCCGACATGAAGGTGTTTCGACGAGGCGGTCGTCGCGTCGACGAGCAGATCGCCACTATCGAGTGACGCGGCGCTGCCGGACTGCATGCGCAGGATGATGGTCTGAGCCAATG
Source organism: Mycobacteriales bacterium (assembly GCA_036267875.1). Classification (GTDB taxonomy): domain Bacteria; phylum Actinomycetota; class Actinomycetes; order JAFAQI01; family JAFAQI01; genus DASZTV01. The sequence continues at coordinate 21,474 of DATAVE010000133.1, read as the reverse complement.
TCGAGGTGCCCACGGCGGTGAGGTCTTCGAGGCTGTCGCCGACCTGGACCTGGCCGTCGTAGGCCGTATCGGTCACCGTGACGCCCGGGACCTTCGCGACCAGCGCTGCGATGGAGTTGCTGATGCCGGGCTGTGACTGGCTCGAGTTCGTAATGATCAGGTCGGCGCTGATCGCCTGGTCGACGCTGCTCGTCGCCGACTTCGACAGCGACGCACCGAAGACGGTGATCGCTGAGACGAGCGCCAGCCCGATCATCAGCGCGGACGCGGTCTGCGCCGTGCGTTTCGGGCTGCGCATCGAGTTCTCGCGGCCGAGCTGGCCAGGTGTGCCGAACCACCGCGCCAATGGGCGGCCGATGACACTCGACACCGGCCTGGCGAAGACCGGTGCCAGCATCGCGGCAGCGAGGAAGATGGCCGCTGCGCCGATCCCGACCAGCGGCAGCTTCGAGGCCGCTAGGCCAATCGCAAGCAGGACAATGCCGGCGAGCCCGAGAAAGCCCCCGATCGTCAGGCGTCGACGGCCCGAGATCTCGGCGTCGGCCTGGTGCAGGCTGATCGCCTCGATGGGGGAGATGCGGACTGCTCGCCGTGCCGGACTGATCGCGGCAATGACGGTGACGCCCACGCCGACGAGCAGGCCGATGACCGCCGTGCGAGGACGGAACACCAGCGAAGCGGACGGGAACGTGATGCCGAACACCCGCAGCAGGCCTTCGAGCCCGACGGCGGCGCCGATGCCGGCGCCGAGACCGATGATCGACGCCACAAGGCCGACCAGTGCCGCTTCGGCGAGCACCGAGCGGAACACCTGGCGACGGCTTGCGCCGACGATGCGCAGCAGCGCCAGCTCCCTGGTGCGCTGACCAACGATGATCGAGAAGGTGTTGAAGATCGTGAAGGCGCCGACGAACAGCGAGATGAAGGCGAAGACAAGTAGCGCGGTGTTGAAGATGCCCAGCGCCTGATCCACCGAGTCGGTCTGTTCGTTCGCCACGGTCTTGCCGGTGACCACCTGCACGCCGGCCGGCATGGCGGCTTGGACCGCATTCTGCACGGTGGTCACGTCTGAGCCGGGGGTGGTCAAGATGTTGATGTCGTCGAGATGGCCGGGCTCGTCGAGGACCTGCTGCGCGGTATGTAGCGCGAATGCCGCGATCGATGCGCCGGCGATGTTGTCCGCTGTGCCGAACTTCACGATGCCGACGACCGTGAACGTCTGGGTTGGGCCGGCCAGCAGCACCTTCACCTGCTGGCCGACCGAGAAGTGGTACTTCTTCGCCGTACCTGCATCCATCACGACATCGTTCGGCCCGGTTGGCGCGCTGCCCGCGACCAGGTGCAGCGAGCTCAGGTCCGGGTCCGGGTCGTAGCTCAGCCCGATGCTGCCCGACGTGCCGCTGATCGCCTTGCCTTCGGGCGAGACGAACTGTGCGTAGCCGGTCAGCCCGCCCTCGGCCGACTTGACGCCCGGAACTGCCTCGACGGTCGAGATCAAGGACTCCGGGATCGGGTTGCGGGTTGCGGTCTGGCCGACACTCGTATGCGAGAACTGCGCCACGCCGCGGACCTGCAGATCGACCTTGGCGTAGATGTTGCCGATCAGGTTCGAGAACGTGTTGTGCAGCGTGTCGGTGAGGACGAACGTGCCGGAGATGAACGTGACGCCGAGCACGATGGCCAGCGCGGTCAAGGTGAGGCGGAGCTTGTGCGCCAACAGCCCCTTGAGGGTGACTCGCCACATCTCAGGAGCCCAGGGTTCGCATCTTCGCGAGGACCTTGTCCGGAGTCGGCTTGGCGAGCTCGCCGACGATCTGACCGTCGGCCAGGAACACCACCCGGTCGGCGTACGACGCGCCGTGCGGGTCGTGGGTGACCATGACGACTGATTGCCCGAACTCGCGGACGGATTGCTGCATGAACCCCAGCACCTCCGCAGAGGCGTTCGAGTCGAGATTGCCGGTCGGCTCGTCGGCGAAGATCAGGTCGGGTCGCCCGAGGAGCGCCCGAGCGCACGCGACGCGTTGCTGCTGACCTCCGGACAGCTCGGAGGGTCGATGCGTCAACCGGTCCTTGATGCCGAGCTGGTCCACCAGGTAGCCGAGCCACTCGCGGTCGACCTGCTTGCCGGCGAGGTTTGCCGGCAAGGTGATGTTCTCCTCGGCGGTCAGCATCGGCACGAGGTTGAACGACTGGAAGACGAAACCCACCCGGTCTCGTCGCAGCTGGGTCAGTCCAGTGTCGTCCAGGCCGCCGATCTCGTGCTCACCGACGTAGGTCTGTCCCGATGTCGCACGGTCGAGGCCGGCCATGCAGTGCATCAGCGTCGACTTGCCCGAGCCGGAAGGTCCCATGACAGCGGTGAACTGCCCCCGATCGAAGGTGACGTTGATGCCGGCCAACGCATGTACGGCGGCGACCCCACTCCCATACGTCTTGTGAAGGTCGACCGCGTGGGCGGCCGGAGACTGAGCCGGGTTGTCGATCGTCACGACAACGAATCCTTGCACAGCGAGATCGGGCTTGATCCGACTGTTACAGAGGTGACACGCATGCTCGGGTGTTTCGGGTGGCACGATGTTTGCCAGAGCTTCACGGGCCAGCGGCCTGCGGTTACACGAGGCAGAAAGCGAGGCCGAGCGTGGCGCGGTTCTTGCTGCGACGCTTCGCCAACTACTTCGTCCTGCTGTTCATCGCAGTCTCGATCGCTTACCTGCTCGCTGCGGTGAGCCTTCACCCGAAATCGAACTACACCGGTCGGGCGCATCCACCGTCGCTCGCGGTCATCACCGAGAAGCTTGATTCGATCAACGCGAATCCTGACGTCCCTGTGCTGGACCGTTACGGACACTGGCTCGATGGGCTCTTCCACGGCAATCTCGGGGTCGAGGTCCAAGGTGGCTCGGTCAACGCCGACGTCGAGCGCAGACTGTGGGTCAGTGGGCAGCTCCTGTTGATCGGAACGGTCGTAGGCGGACTCGTAGGCGTTGCGATCGGTGCCGTCTCAGCCGTCAAGCAGTACTCCTGGCTCGACCACTTCTTCACGTCGTCGTCGTTTGTGATCCTCGCGATTCCGACGTTCGTGCTTGCGATCACCACCGAGCTGATTGCCGTGAAGATCAACCAGTGGACCGGCCATCAGGTGATCCAGTACACGGGTCAGTTTGACCCGACGATCTCGGGCGGCTGGCATCAGTTCACGAACCGCCTCAACCACCTGATTTTGCCGACGATCACGCTGGTGCTCGCGGGCGCGGCATACCTGTCCCGCTATCAGCGCAGCGCGATGCTGGACGTCCTGGGCAGCGACTATGTGCGCACCGCCCGCGCGAAAGGTCTGTCGCGGCGTCGCGCGTTGACCAAGCACGCTCTGCGTACGGCGTTGATCCCTTCAGTGACGATCTTCGTTTACAGCTTCGCTCTGATCTTCGTTGGTGCCACGTTCACCGAGTTCATCTTCGGCTGGCACGGCATGGGTGAGTTGCTGGTCACCTCCGTTCAGGGCAACGACATCAATGCCGCAGCCGCCGTGACGCTGTTCGTCGGAGTCCTGGTCCTGCTTGCGTCGTTGCTCCAGGACTTCGTCATCGCATTGCTCGACCCTCGGGTGAGGGCGGGTTGAGCACCTCCGGCAGCGAGTCGCTTCTTCAGGTCGGTGGGAGCATGTCGCCGGACAACAACTCGACAGCGGTGATGGACGAGACGGCCGTCCCGTCGCGCGCGGGCATCGTGCTGCGGAGGTTCGTCCGCAACCGCTTGGGTGTGGTCGGTCTGGCGATGGTCGTCCTGCTGGTGCTGCTCGCCTACATCGGACCGTTGTTCGATCACTGGAAATGGAATCAGATCGATCTGTTCGCCCCCTACGCAGTGAAGCCAAGCTCGGCGCACTGGTTCGGCACTGACTCGGTCGGGCATGACGTGTTCGCCACCACGATGCGCGGCGCGCAGAAGTCGATCCTGATCGGCTTGCTGGTGGCGCTGTTTGCGACCGGACTCGCCGCGATTGTCGGCAGCGCCGCTGGTTACTTTGGCGGATGGACCGACCGAATCCTCATGTGGTTCGTCGACCTGCTGTTGATCATCCCGTCCTTTCTGATCATCGCGGTCGTGTCGGGGCAGTTCAACAACCACTGGTGGCTCCTGGTTGTCCTGATCGGGATGTTCATCTGGCAGATCACCGCGCGAATCGTCCGTGGGCAGACGTTGTCTTTGAAGGAGCGCGAGTACGTCCAGGCTTCGCGCTACATGGGCGTTCCTGGCTGGCGCATCATCGCGCGTCATGTCTTGCCCAACCTTGCGTCGCTGTTGATCATTGATGCGACCGTCAACGTCAGCGCCGCGATCCTGACCGAAGCTGGGCTGTCGTTCCTCGGCTTCGGCATTCAGCCACCGGACGTCTCGCTCGGCACGCTGCTGTCGGACAGTCAGAACGCCGCGTTCACTCAGCCGTGGCTGTTCTACTTTCCGGCTGGCTTCCTGATCCTCTTCGTGCTCGCAGTCAATCTCGTCGGTGACGGCCTTCGCGACGCAGTAGACCCGTCATCTCGTAGGTTGCGATGACCGACATCGATATCGCCGTGCCACCGCGGACGCGTCAGCCAGAAGACGGCGAGGTTCTCGCAGTCGACGATCTCTGTGTGACGTTCCCCGGTGGCGACGGGCCGGATGTGAACGCGGTAAGAGGTCTTTCGTTCGGGCTGCGAGCCAATGAGGTGCTCGCAATCGTCGGAGAGTCCGGCAGCGGAAAGTCCGTCACGTCGCTGTCGGTGATGGGCCTGTTGCCGACCAACGCCCGAGTCACCGGATCGGTTCGGCTCGGCGGCCGCGAGCTCCTTGGCCTCGAGGACCGCGAGATGTCGAACCTCCGAGGTCGCGAGCTCGCGATGATCTTCCAAGACCCCTTGTCGGCGCTCACGCCGGTCTACACCGTCGGGCAGCAGGTCGCCGAGGCGCTGTTGATCCATCAGGACATCCCGAAGGCCCAAGCGAAACAACGTGCGGTCGAGCTGCTCGACTTGGTCGGTATCCCGAATCCCAAGGAGCGGGCGAACGCCTTCCCGCACGAGTTTTCCGGTGGCATGCGGCAGCGGGTGACGATCGCGATGGCGATCGCGAACGATCCGAAGGTGATCATCGCCGACGAGCCGACGACCGCCCTCGACGTCACTATTCAGGCACAGATCCTCGACGTGCTGCAGACCGCCCGGCGGGAGACCGGCGCCGGCATCCTGATGATCACCCACGACCTGGGCGTCGTCGCTGGTCTGGCAGACCGGGTCATGGTCATGTACGCCGGCAAGCCGGTTGAGGTCGGCACGACGGACCAGGTCTACTACCAGCCGCGAATGCCGTACACGATGGGTTTGCTCGGCTCGATCCCACGCGTCGACGCGCGCGGAGTCACCGCGTTGACGCCGATCGAAGGCAACCCGCCAGCGCTGAATGCGTTGCCACCAGGCTGCCCGTTCGCGCCACGGTGCCCGATGGTGATCGACCCGTGCCGCCAGCAGGAGCCGGAGCTCGAGCGCGTCGGGGAGCCCGGGCACGCGGCGGCCTGCCACCGCAAGCAGGTGATCGAGCACGAGGCGCTCGGGGTCGACGATGTGTTTCCGGCACCAGACATTTCGACGCCGCCTATTGAGCGAATCCCGCGGGAACAGCGCGCCCCGGTCCTGCAGATCACCGGCATGGTCAAGCACTACCCGCTGCTCAAGGGGGCGGTGCTCAAGCGTCAGGTTGGCGTGGTGCAGGCAGTCGACGGCATCGATCTCGAGATCCGGGCCGGCGAGACGCTCGGATTGGTCGGTGAATCCGGCTGCGGCAAGACCACCACGCTGATGCAGATCCTCGAGCTGGCGAAGCCGCAGAGCGGCGAGATCGAGATCGACGGCAAGAGCACCGTCAGCTTGAACCGCGAGGGTCGCAAACTTCTCCGGCGCGACCTGCAGGTGGTCTTTCAGGACCCGCTCGCCGCTCTGGACCCACGGCTGCCGGTGAGCGAGATCCTCGTCGAGCCGCTGCGCGCTCATGGGGCGTCGCGCCAGGAGGCCGGCCAGCGCGTTGGTGAGCTCCTCGAGATGGTTGGGCTCGACCGATCGATGGCGGGTCGATATCCGCAGGAGTTCTCAGGCGGTCAGCGACAGCGCATCGGGATCGCGCGCGCGCTCGCGCTGAAGCCGAAGCTGTTGGTGCTGGACGAGCCCGTCTCGGCGCTCGACGTGTCGATCCGCGCAGGTGTGATCAACCTGCTTATGGAGTTGCGCAACGAGCTCTCGCTGTCCTACCTGTTCGTCGCGCACGATCTGTCGGTGGTTCGGGTTATCGCCAATCGGGTAGCGGTGATGTATCTCGGCAGGATCGTCGAGATCGGCGACGTCGACTCGGTCTACGACCGGCCCTCACATCCGTATACGCAGGCGCTGCTGTCGGCGATTCCGATTCCCGACCCGCGCAAGGAGCGCCTTCGTGAGCGCATTCTGCTCAAGGGCGATCTGCCGAGCCCGGCGGATGTCCCCTCGGGGTGCCGTTTTCGTGGTCGCTGTTTCAAGTACGAGATTCTCAGCGCAACAGACCAGCAGCGTTGTAACGAGGAGGTGCCCCCGCTGTATCCGCAAGGCGATGACCATGCCGCGGCGTGTCATTACGCCGAGGCAGTAACTGTCGTCTGAGTCCTAGTAACTGAGCTATATAAAGAGGAGGACGCGTGAAGATGCATCGACGCGGCGCCGTTTTCTCGGTGTCAATGGTGGTGGTCGCGATCACCGCGAGTGCCTGCGCATCATCGAGCAGTGGTGGCAGTCCTAGCAACGGGAGTACGGCGTCATCCGGGCCGAACGGCCAGGTCAGTGGGTTGGTCCGGGAGGACATCAATCCGCAGCCGGTCTCCAATCTGAAGCAGGGTGGATCGCTCACCTACAGCCTCGACGAGTACGCGACGAACTGGAACTTCAACGAAGTCGACGGCACCGAGGCGTCGATCAACACCGTGCAGCAGGCGATCATGCCCCAGCCGTTCATCACGGACGCTCAGGGCAACACCACGCCTAACCCCGACTTCATCACCTCAGCGTCAGTGACCTCGACCGACCCGCAGGTGGTCGAGATGAAGCTCAATCCGAGCGCGGTGTGGTCGGACGGCAGTCCGATTACCGAGGCCGACTACGCCACGCAGTGGCAGGCGCTGAATGGCAAGAACAAGGCCTACCAGGCGTCCAGCACGACCGGGTACAGTCAGATCAAGAGCGTCGCTGAGGGCTCCGGTGGCAAGTACGACGTCGTCATCACCTTCTCCAAGCCGTACGCGGACTGGAAGGGCTTGTTCCTGCCGCTGTACCCGGGGAAGTACCAGTCGACGCCGAAGCTGTTCAACACCGGCTATGTCAACGCGTTCCCGCTGACGGCCGGCCCGTTCGGCAACCCGGTGTTTAACAAGTCGGCGCAGACTGTGACGGTAACCCCCAACACGAGCTGGTGGGGCGACAAGCCAGTGCTGTCAAAGATTGTGTTCCGGGCACTGACCTCGACGGCCGCCAACCAGGCGTTCGTCAACGGCGAGCTCAACGACGACTTCGACGTGGCGGTCGACACGGCCGACTACGACACAGTCAAGTCGGCGAAGAACGGCAACGTCACGCTCGCAGTCGGTCCCGACTATCGGCAGTTCACGGTCAGCAGCAAGCACGACCCGCTGCACTTCATGGCCGATGAGAAGGTCCGTCAGGCGGTCGAGCTCGGTATCAACCGCGACACGCTCATCAAGTCGGACCTCAAGGGCATCCCGTGGCCGATCGTCCCGCTGGACAACCACTTCTTCATGAACGTCCAGACGGGTTATCAGGACAACACCGGAAACCTGGGGACCTACGACCCGACGGCCGCGACCCAGCTGCTGGAGAGCGATGGCTTCACGAAGGACAGCAGCGGCTACTACGCCAAGGGCGGCAAGGAGATCAACCTCGACTTCATGATTCCGGCTGGCATCCAGTCCAGCAAGAATGAGGGCGAGCTCACCCAGGCGATGCTCAAGCAGGTCGGCATCAAGGTGCACATCAACGCGGTACCGGTCAACGACTGGTCCGACAAGTACCTGGTGCCCGGTGTTTTCGACCTCGCGCCGTTCTCCTGGCTTGGGACGCCGTTCCCGATCTCGAGCAGCGTGTCGATCTACTCCTCGCCCAAGGCTGGCGGCGGGCAGAACTTCACCGGTACGGCGAACCCGCAGGTGGACTCGTTGCTGCATCAGGCGATCAGCCAGACCGACCCGCAGCAGGCGATCGCGCTGACCAACCAGGCAGACAAGCTGCTCTGGCAGGAAGTGCACACCATCACGCTGTTCGAGCGTCCCCAGATGTGTGGCGTCACGAATGGCTTGGCGAACATCGGATCCTTCGGATTCGCTACTCCCGACTTCACCAAGATCGGGTGGATGAAGGGTCAGCCGAACGGCTGATGCACTGACGCGAGTGGGCCCGGTCGGGCGACATCCCGGCCGGGTCCACTGCTGTCTCCCGGTGTTCTGGCCGGTAGGCCAAACTGGCTGACGTGGAGATTCGTACTGCGGGCGTTGTCGGGCTCGGCACGATGGGTGCCGGAATCGTCGAGGTGTTCGCTCGCGCGGGCCTCGATGTCGTTGCTGTCGAGATCGACGACGCGCTGCTCGCCGCGGGTCGCAAGCGGCTCGAGGGTTCGCTCGGCAAGGCCGTCGACCGCGGCAAGCTGGACGCGACAGATCGCGACGCCATCGTCAGTCGGGTGACCTTCACGACCGATCGCGCAGACCTCGCGCGCGCCGACCTCGTGACCGAGGCTGTGCCGGAGCGAATGGACATCAAGGCCTCGCTGTTCGCGGAGCTCGACCGAATCTGCCCCGAGCACACGGTCCTCGCAACCAACACCTCGTCACTGCCGGTGACGAAGATCGCGACCTCCACCGGCCGCCCAGATCGCGTCGTCGGGATGCACTTCTTCAATCCCGCGCCGGTGATGAAGCTGGTCGAGGTCGTGCACACCGTGCGCACCGATGACGAGGTGACCTGCGCGGTGACAGCACTTGCCGAGCAGTGCGGCAAGACGCCTGTCGTGGTCGGTGATCGCGCCGGCTTTGTCGCGAACGCGCTGCTGTTCGGATACCTGAACGCTGCGGCACGCGCGGCGGAGACCGGTCAGGCCGTGGTGGCAGACATCGACGCCGCGATCGTGGCGGCGTGCGGATTGCCGATGGGCCCGCTCACCCTCATGGACCTGATCGGCCTCGACGTCTGCCTCGACGTCATGGAGACGATGTTCGACGAGACCCGCGACCAGCGCTACGCGCCGGCTCCGCTGCTGCGCCGGCTGGTGATGGCCGGTGATCTCGGCCGCAAGACCGGGCGCGGCTACTACCGGTACGACGCCGGACCGGCAACGCCGTGGCTGTCGGCGCCCGACTTCGCCAACGGCTCGTGTCGCACCTCGAGCAGCGTCGTCGCGGTTGGCGAAGGCCGGTCTCGGGTTCTCGACCTGCTGCCGGACATCACGCGAGTTGCACCCGCGGACGTCGGCGAGGCCGATGTCGTGATGATCGACGGCGGCTCGCGTTCGGCGTCAGCCGAGCTGCTGGCCCGCGTCGCCAAGACAGCGAAGCCTGGCGCCGTCCTCGCCGTTGCGGCCATGGACGAGGCGCCGGTCACGGCGTTGCTTGCCGGGACCGACCGTGCCGGCGACGTGGTCGGCGTGCACGTTCCACGTACCCCGCGAGGCGGGGTCGTCGAGGTCGTCGCCACCATTCGAAGTGAGGCGGACGCGGTCGCGACGGTGGTTGACGGCCTACGTCACGCAGGCCTTACTGCGATCGCCTGTCGCGACCGGCCCGGATATGTCGTCGACTATCTCGTACTGCCGCATCTCGGAGACGCCGTGCGGATGGTCGACGACGGGTACGCCAGCCGCGAAGATGTCGACGTCGCGATGCGACTCGGCTGTGGCTACGCAGCCGGGCCGTTCGCGATGCTCGCCGCCATCGGCGCCGACGAGGTGCGTTCGGTGCTCTCACACCTCGCCGCGGCGACGCACCTGCCCTCGCTGGCGCCGTCGCCGTTGCTGGACGAGCTCGCAGCGCTCGGTTAATGAGCCCTCGCAAAGCCCGTCGACGAGACGACTCGCCTCCTCCCCTGCGAACGGCAGGCTGGGCAGTTGAGGAGTCACATCCCGATGGCGAGTGGATGGTGCGGCCGATCACGGCCGATGCGGCGGTCAAGGAGTACCGGTGTCCTGGGTGTCAGCAGGAGGTCCGACCGGGACTGGCGCACATCGTGGCCTGGCGTCCGGGTGAAGAGGGCCACCGGCGTCACTGGCACACCCCGTGCTGGCGGGCGCGGAGCCGACGGCGTTGACCCCGAGCTCCGGATGACTCAGATCTTGGGCAACACCGTGCTGCCCGCCCGACGCGAGGCGCTGACACTACGCACTGCGGACGGTCTCGCACTCGTCGGCGAGCTCGCGCTTCCCGAGTCCAAGCCGCCGCTCGGGACGCTGGTGATGCTGCATCCGCTGCCGACCCAGGGCGGGATGATGGACAGCCACCTGCTGCGCAAGGCGGCCAACCGGCTGCCGGCGCTCGCCGACCTCGCGGTGCTGCGCTTCAACACTCGCGGTACCGAAAGCGACGCGGGTCGCAGCGAAGGCGCGTTCGACAACGGCGAGGGCGAGAAGTACGACGTCGCTGCCGCGCTGGAGCTTGTCGAGTTCCGTGAGCTGCCTGCGCCCTGGCTCGTCGGATGGTCGTTCGGGACCGACCTCGCGCTGCGGCACGGCTGCGATCCCACGGTGGTCGGCGCGATTCTGATCTCTCCGCCGCTTCGGTTCTCCTCGCCGGCCGACCTGGCGACGTGGGCAGCCTCCGGCAAGCCGGTTGTCGCGATCGTTCCCGAGCTCGACGACTACCTGCGACCGCCCGCGGCGCGCCAGCGACTGGCCGTGGTTCCGCAGGCACGCGTCGTCGAGATCGAAGGCGGCAAGCATCTGCTGGTCGGTCGCACTGAGCAGGTGCTCGACGTCATCGTCGAGACCGTCGTACCCGGCAAGGCGCCACTGCCCCGCGACTACACGCCTGGTGCGTAGGGCATGACGCGCTCGGCAACGAGGCGCAGGTGGTCTAGGTCGGTGATGTCGAGGACCTGCAGGTAGAACCGCTCTGCCCCCGCCTCGGCGTACTGCTCGACCTTGCGCAGGACCTCGTCGGGAGTCCCTGCGAGTCCTTGGTCGCGGAGGTCTGCGACGTTGCGACCGATCGCGATGGCCCGGCGCTCGACCTCGCTCTCGGACTCTCCGCAGCAGAGCACGAGTGCGGCGGAGTAGACCATCGATGCCGGGTCCCGTCCGGCTGCTTCACACGCCGCGCGGACCTTGTCGTGTGTCGCCTTCATCTGCTCGGCCGACACGAAGGGGGTGTTGTATTCGGCCGCGTACGTCGCGGCGAGCCGGGCGGATTTCGGATTGCCCTGTCCGCCCAGCACGATCGGCGGGCGGGGATGCTGAACCGGACGGACGGTGTCGACCGGAAGGTGCACCGACACGGTGCGGCCCTCGTAGTCGAACGTCGAGCCGGATGGCGCCGACCAGGCGCCGGCGAGGATCGCGAGCGAGTCCTCGAGCAGCGCGTAGCGGTCGGCCAGCTCGGGGAACGGCAGTCCGAACGCCTCGTGCTCCTGGCCGTACCAGCCGGCACCGATCCCGATGTCGACGCGGCCGCCGCTCATCTGATCGACCTGCGCCGCGATGACCGCAAAGCTTCCCGGGTGCCGGAAGGTCACCGGAGTGACGAGGGTGCCGAGCCGGATGGTCGAGGTGTCGCGGGCCAGACCGGCGAGAGTGGTCCAGGCGTCTGTGACGCCAGGCAGGCCGCTGACGTCGCCCATCTTCAGGTAGTGATCGGACCGGAAGAACGCGCCGTAGCCCGCCGCTTCGGCGGTGCGGGCAGCCGCCAGCAGCTGGTCGTACGACGCACCCTGCTGCGGTTCGGTGAAGATCCGGAACATCAGTGGCCTGCTGTCTGCACGAGCTCGGTGAGGACTCCGCCGACGCTCTTCGGGTGCAGGAACGCAATCGAGGCGCCGAGTGAGCCATGGCGTGGCCGCTCGTCGATGAGCCGGATGTCCTTGCCGCCGAGATCCTCGAGTGCCGCTGTCACGTCGACCACGCCGTACCCGATGTGGTGCACGCCCTCGCCGCGCGACTCGAGGAACTTGCCGACCGGAGTGTCCGGCGAGAGCGGCTCGAGCAGCTGGACGTAGGACGCGCCGCCCGGCGCATCCGCGACGTGCAGCATCGCCTCCTTCACGCCCTGCGCCTCGTTGGTCTCGCGTCCGGCGACGACGAGACCGAAGGTGGCGACGTAGAACTCGATGCTGGAGTCGAGGTCGCGGCAGGCAATGCCGACGTGGTCGATTCGGGTCAAAAGCGGTGAGGTCACGACACGTATCGTGTCAGCCATGCCAGGTTCGGTAATCGTCTCGGGTGCCCGTACGCCCATCGGCAAGCTGCTCGGCTCGCTCACGGACTTCTCCGGAGCCGACCTCGGTGGCGTCGCGATCGAGGCCGCGCTCTCCCGCGCCGGTGTCTCGGGCGACGTCGTCGACTACGTGATCATGGGCCAGGTGCTGCAAGCCGGTGCCGGCCAGATCACGGCGCGTCAGGCTGCGGTCAAGGGTGGCATCCCGATGACCGTGCCGTCGCTCACGATCAACAAGGTGTGCCTGTCCGGGCTCGACGCAATCGCGCTCGCCGACCAGCTGATCTCGGCGGGGGAGTACGACGTCGTCGTTGCGGGCGGCATGGAGTCGATGACGAACGCTCCACACCTGCTGCCGAACTCCCGTAAGGGCTTCAAGTACGGCGACACGACGTTGGTCGACTCGATGGCGTACGACGGTCTGTTCTGCGCTTTCGACCAGGTCGCGATGGGCGAGTCGACCGAGGCGCACAACGCGAAGCTCGGCATCGCGCGCGCGCCGCAGGACGAGTTCGCCGCGCGGTCGCACGAACTCGCCGCCGCGGCCCAGAAGAACGGCTTGTTCGATGACGAGATCGTGCCGGTGATGCTGCCGCAGCGTCGGGGCGAGGCCATTGCGTTCACCACCGACGAAGGCGTGCGCGCCGACACGACGGTCGAGGGACTGTCGCAGCTGCGGCCGGCGTTCGCCAAGGACGGCACGATCACGGCAGGCTCGGCGTCGCAGATCTCGGACGGCGCCTGCGCGGTCGTCGTGATGTCGAAGGAAGCGGCAGCCCGCCACGGTGCGACGGTGCTCGCCGAGATCGGCTACCACGGCGTGGTCGCCGGGCCGGACGCGTCGTTGCAGGCACAGCCGGCCAATGCGATCAACAAGGCGCTCGGCCGCGCGGGCTTGGCTGTCTCGGATCTGGACCTGGTCGAGATCAACGAGGCGTTCGCCGCGGTCGGGGTTCACTCCGCCGAGCTGCTCGGCCTGCGGTGGGACAAGGTCAACGTCAATGGGGGTGCGATCGCGCTCGGTCACCCGATCGGTGCGTCGGGCGCGCGACTGGCTCTCACGATGGCGTTCGAGCTTCGTCGCCGCGGCGGCGGGCTCGGTGCCGCCGCGCTGTGCGGTGGCGGCGGGCAGGGCGACGCCCTCCTGCTCCGCGTTCCCGCGTAACGCATGAGTGTCGACGTCGATGGGCTCGTCTCTCGGGCGCGTGACGGCGACCACCGCAGTGTCGGGCGGCTGATCACTCTCGTCGAGAACGCCGCTCCCGAGCTCCGCGAGGTAATGGCGGCGCTCGCACCGCACTCCGGCAACGCACGGCTGGTTGGCCTGACCGGATCGCCGGGAGTCGGCAAGTCGACGACCACTGCCGCGCTGCTCACTGCGTACCGCGAGCGTGGGGAGCGGGTCGGGGTCTTGGCAATCGACCCGACGTCGCCGTTCTCGGGAGGCGCGTTGCTCGGCGATCGGGTACGCATGCAAGAGCACTCGACTGACAAGGGCGTCTACATCCGGTCGATGGGGACCCGCGGACACCTCGGCGGGGTGTCGTGGGCGACGCCGCAAGCCGTCCGCGTGCTCGACGCCGTCGGCTGCGACACAGTGATCATCGAGACCGTCGGCGTGGGCCAGGCAGAGGTTGAGATCGCCTCACTCGCGGACACCACCGTGGTGATGCTCGCTCCGGGTCTCGGCGATGGCATTCAGGCATCGAAGGCGGGCATTCTCGAGATCGCCGACCTCTACGTCGTGAACAAGGCCGACCGGGACGGAGCGAACCAGACGGTGCGAGACCTCAAGACGATGCTGACCCTGGGAGACAAGCCCGAGCCGGCGGATTGGCGCCCGCCGGTGCTCTCGACGGTGTCGGTGAAGTCGGAAGGCATTGCCGAGCTCGTTACGACGCTCGACGATCACGGCAAGTGGCTGGTCGGCAGCGGCACGTTGATCGCACGTCGCAAGCGACGCGCGGCTGGGGAGATCGAGGCGCTGGCGGTGACCGCATTGCGAGAGCGGATCGGCGACCTGAGCGGCGGCACGATGCTCGCCGACCTCGCAGACCAGGTGCTGGCCGGGACCTCGAACCCGTATGCCGCCGCGGACCAGCTGATCGCTGCAGTGGAGGCCTAGGAGCAGTGGCTCGCGAACCGCTCGACCTGCCGTTCGACCCGATCGATCGGGCAGGCGAGATCTGGGAGACGAAGTTCGGCCCGGCCGCCGCGATGCGCGTCGCGACGTCGGTGATGCGTGCGCAGCAGCTGTTGCTTGCGAGGTATGACGAGCTGCTCAAGCCGTACGAGCTGACCTTCGCTCGCTACGAAGCTCTCGTGCTGCTGCACTTCAGCCGTGCTGGTGAGCTGCCGCTGTCGGTGATCGGCAAGCGCCTGATGGTGCACCCAACGAGCATCACCAACATCGTCGACCGGCTGGAGAGCCAGGGCTTCGTCGAGCGTCACCCCAACCCGACCGACGGTCGCGGCGTGCTTGCGCGGCTGACCGCGGCCGGCCGGCAGACCGTCAAGCGTGCGACCCAGGACCTGATGGCCGACGGCTTCGGGCTCGACATCTACGACGCAAGCGAGCTCGAGCAGATGTTCACGCAGCTCCGATCCTTGCGAGTAGCGGCCGGCGACTTCACCTAACTCGGCATTTAGTAGGACGTCCTAGTATTCTGGTCGCGTGACGCCTGATGAGATCGAGGCGGGCCGTGCCCGGTGGCAGGCCCGGTTCGACGAGTCGCGGATCCGAGATGCCGACTTCACCACGATCTCGGGTGTCGAGCTCGCCCCGGTCTATGGCCCTCCCGAGGGCACGACCTATCCGCGGTTCGACCAGATCGGCTGGCCCGGTGAGTTCCCCTTCACCCGCGGGCTCTACGCCACCGGTTACCGCGGCAAGGAATGGACGATCCGGCAGTTCGCCGGGTTCGGCAACGCGCAGCAGACCAACGAGCGCTACAAGATGATCCTCGCCGCTGGTGGTGACGGGCTCTCCGTCGCGTTCGACATGCCGACGCTGATGGGGCGCGACTCCGACGATCCTCGGTCGCTTGGCGAGGTCGGCCACTGCGGCGTGGCGATCGACTCGGCCGCGGACATGGAGGTGCTGTTCGCGGACATCCCGCTGATCGACGTCACCACGTCGATGACGATCTCCGGCCCCGCCGTACCCGTGTTCTGCATGTATCTCGTCGCGGCTGAGCGGCAAGGTGCCGACATCTCGAAGCTCGACGGCACCCTGCAGACCGACATCTTCAAGGAGTACATCGCCCAGAAGGAGTGGCTCTACCCACCCGAGCCGCACCTGCGCCTGATCGGCGATCTGATGGAGTACTGCGCGAACGAGATCCCGCGCTACAAGCCGCTGTCGGTCTCCGGCTACCACATTCGCGAGGCCGGCACGACGGCTGCGCAGGAACTCGCCTACACGCTTGCCGACGGCTTCGGCTATGTCGAGCTCGGGCTTTCGCGAGGCATGGACGTCAATGTCTTCGCGCCAGGGCTGTCGTTCTTCTTCGACGCTCACATCGACTTCTTCGAGGAGATCGCGAAGTTCCGTGCGGCGCGGCGGATCTGGGCCCGTTGGCTGCGCGATATCTACGGTGCGACCGACCCACGTGCGCAGTGGATGCGCTTCCATACCCAGACCGCCGGGGTTTCGCTCACTGCGCAGCAGCCCGACAACAACATTGTCCGCACCGCGATCGAGGCGCTGGCGGCGGTCTTGGGCGGCACCAACTCGTTGCACACCAACGCCCTCGACGAGGTGCTCGCGCTGCCGAGCGAGAAGGCCGCCGAGATCGCGGTGCGAACACAGCAGGTCCTGATGGAAGAGACCGGTGTCGCGAACGTCGCGGACCCGCTCGGCGGATCCTGGTACGTCGAGGCGCTGACCGATGAGATCGAGGTCGAGGCAGAGGAGATCTTCACCCGGATCCGAGCGATGGGGTCGGACGGCACGATGACCTCGGGAATCCTGCGCGGCATCGAGGACGGCTGGTTCATGTCCGAGACCGCGGATGCCGCGTTCATCTACCAAACCCAGCTGGAGAAGGGCGAGAAACGAGTCGTCGGCGTCAACGTCTACCCCGACACGGTCGCAAGCGACCTGGAGATCATGCGCGTCTCCCATCAGGTCGAGGTCGACCAGGTTGCGGAGCTCGGCCAACGGAAGGCCGGACGTGACGAAGAGGCGGTGGTTGCGGCGCTCACCCGCCTCACGGAGGCCTCACATGGCGAGCAGAACCTGGTCCCGCTGATCCTCGACGCCTGCCGGCTCGAGGCCACCCTCGGCGAGGTCTGTGGAGCGATGGACGAGGTTTTCGGCGACTACCGGGAGCCCGCCCGGTTCTAGGCTGGTCGTCATGAATATGAGGCCGACCGACTTCCGGATGCCGGGCGCGGTTGATCTGTCAGGTCTGAAGCGACCACCTGCGCCTCCACCGCGTGCGGCTAGTGCGCCGGAGGATGCGCTGGCTCCCGCTGCAAGCGCGCCGGGCCTCGTGTTCGACGTCACCGAGGAGACGTTCGAGTCCGACGTCGTCAACCTGTCGATGCAGGTGCCCGTCGTTCTCGACTTCTGGGCCGAGTGGTGCGGGCCATGCAAGCAGCTCTCGCCGGTCCTCGAGAAGCTCGTCGCCGCCGACGGCGGCAAGTGGGTGCTGGCGAAGATCGACGTCGACGCGCAACAGCGACTCGGCTCGGCATTCCAGATCCAGAGCATCCCGACCGTGATCGCCGTCATCGGCGGCCAGCCGGTGCCGCTGTTCCAAGGTGCGCTTCCTGAAGCCGACGTCCGCAAGGTCCTCGATGAGCTGCTGCGCGTCGCCGCCGAGAATGGCGTCACTGGCAGCGTCGATCCGAACTCCGTCGCGGAGGTGCCGGAGGCGCCCGCGCCAGATCCGGAGTTCGCCGAGGCACAGGCAGCGCTCGATCGAGGTGACATCGACGCAGCACTCGCTGCGTACCGAATCCTCCTCGAGCGCCGGCCTGGAGATCCCGAGCTGACCCTCACCGTGGCCCGCTGCGAGCTGCTCGCGCGTACCCGCGGGGTCGATCAGCAGGTTGTGCGACAAGCCGCCGACGAGCGACCCTACGACGTTGCAGCACAGAGTGCGCTCGCCGATATCGAGATGGTTCTCGACCAGGCGGATACGGCGATCGCGCGGCTCGTGGGAGTGGTCTCACGATCGGCCGGCGACGATCGTGATCGCGCACGCGAGCACCTGGTATCGCTGTTCGCGGTGCTCGACCCGGAGGACCCGCGCCTGGTGGCTGGGCGACGGGCGCTGGCTAACGCCCTGTTCTAAGCGGACTCGCTACGACAGCGTGGCGATGACGTAGCGGCTCGTCGCACGAAACGCGCCAGGGTCCTCGTTGATGTCGTTCAGAGCTGCGGCGGCACGGGCACGTAGCTCGGTCTCGTTGCCGCCGAGGTCGCGGACCTTTTCCACGGTGTCGAGCCACGCCGGGTGGGTCGTCAGGTTGTTGTCGACATGTGCCGTCGGCGACGCCGCACGGAACGCGAGTGACACCTCGTCCATCGAGACGCTCAGTCCGAGTGGCTCGGCGAGCGCGGCGAGGGTCGGCCGGTCGTGCCAGGCAAACGGAGGTGGCGCAGCAGGAGAGCCGAGCTCGGCGAGGTAGCCGGACGCCGCCGCGTTGGCGAGCCCGATTCCGTATCCCGGAATCCAGGCGGTCAGCACGATCCGCCCACCGGGTGCGAGCACGCGCGCCATGTCGGTGAGAGCCGCGGCGGGGTCCGGAGCAAAGATCACCGCGAAGACCGAGACGATCACGTCGACCGAGTCATCGGGCAGCGGGATCGCTGCCGCCTCGCCCTGGACTACTTCCAGGGCGAACCCCGCGTCGGCAGTGCGCGCGCGAGCGACCTCGACGAGTCGAGCGGCCGGGTCGACGGCCACGACATCGGCGCCCGCCTTGGCTAACGCGAGTGCGGCGCTGCCGGTCCCGCAGCCCAGGTCGAGAGCGCGCTCGCCGCGGACCAGGCCGACCCGTTCCACCACGATCTCGGACACTGGCTCCAGCGTCTCGGCGATCACCTCGTATCGCCCGGTTCCCCAGTCCACTGCCATACCTGGTATCTAACTAGGCTCGCCGCATGCCTGAGTTCGTGACCCTGACCGTTGATAGCGGCGTCGGCACCATCCGGCTCGACCGCCCCAAGATGAACGCCCTCAACACCCACGTGCAGGAGGAGATCCGTGCCGCCGCGAACGAGGCGACCGAGCGCACCGACGTCCACGCGGTCGTGGTCTGGGGCGGTCCGAAGGTCTTCGCCGCAGGCGCGGACATCAAGGAGATGGCGGACCGTTCCTACGCCGAGATGGTCGACCGAAGCGCAGCGCTGACCTCGTCGTTCACCACGGTTGCGCGGATCCCGAAGCCGGTCGTCGCCGCGATCAACGGCTACGCACTCGGCGGCGGCTGCGAGCTCGCGCTCTGCGCCGATCGGCGGATCGCGGCGGAAGACGCGACGCTCGGTCAGCCCGAGATCCTGCTGGGCATCATCCCCGGAGCCGGTGGCACTCAGCGGCTTCCGCGGCTGGTCGGTCCCGCCAAAGCAAAGGACATCATCTACACGGGCCGGTTCGTGAAAGCCGACGAGGCGCTCGCGATCGGGCTGGTCGACGAGGTCGTCCCGGCCGACCAGGTCTACGACGCAGCTGTGAAGTGGGCGTCGCAGTTCAGCAACGCGCCGACCTATGCATTGCGCGCCGCCAAGGAGGCCATCGACTTCGGTGGCGAGCTGGACCTCGCGACCGGCCTGGAGATCGAGCGGCAGCAGTTCGCGGCGTTGTTCGCGACCGAGGACCGCGCCATCGGCATGAGCTCGTTCATCGAAAGCGGCCCCGGCAAGGCGATCTTCAAAGGCAAGTAGCTCCAGCGGCTCGGGTGGTCGCCGCTGTCGACCCGCGGCGCGCGCCTTTGTCTCCTCGGCAACAAGCTCACGAAGAACCGGAAGCACGAGCGTGTCCTTGGTCCGGCCTGCCGCGTCCTTGCTTCGCACGATGTCAGCCAGCGATGCGACCCGTACGTCGACGCCGCGCACCGTGATGGTGAGGGCGTCGCGCCGAAGGTCCGGGAAGCCTCGAGTGCCGCTCGGGACCGAGCTGATGTCGAGTTCGCCGAACCTCGTCCTCCAGCCGGCGATCGCCGACTGCGTGGTGCCCGCGCGATCGGCAAGCTCTGCCTGGGTCAGCCCGGCACGCCGCCGCGCTTCACGGCGTATCCGCTAGCCATGGCCTGAAAAAGGTTGCCGTCGCTGGGTACGTTCGGACTATGGCCGGGATCGATTCGGGGGGAGAAGTCTGTCTCCGGCCAGAGTCGACTCGCCGCCGAGCGAGCACGGTTCGCTGCGCTGTGGCGGATGCGCTCCTACCTGCGTCCGTGGCGCCGCCAGGTCGCGATCAGCTTCGTCGCGGTGCTGCTCGGCGTGGCGGCGAGCACCTGCGTGCCGCTCGTCATCGAGGCGATAGTCGATGGCCCGATCAAACGGGGTGAGTCGGGCAAGCTGACTCCGCTGTTCCTCGTGGTGCTGGCCCTGGGCATCGCGGAAGCCGCACTGATCGCGGTACGACGGCGCCTGCTGTGGGCTGCGGTGCTGACCGTCGAGCGCGACATCCGCGACGACTTGTACTCACATCTGCAACGGCTAGACATCGCGTTCCACGACGCGTGGGGGACCGGACAGCTGCTCTCGCGCGCGACGTCCGACCTGTCGACCATTCGCAGGTTCTTCGGTTTCGGTGCGATCTACCTGGTCGTCAACACCATGCAGTACGTCGCCGTGCTTGCGCTGCTGATCGCGACGTACTGGCCGCTCGGGCTTGTCGCGACCGTCGCGTCATTCC
Organism: Mycobacteriales bacterium; assembly: GCA_036267875.1. Taxonomy (GTDB): domain Bacteria; phylum Actinomycetota; class Actinomycetes; order JAFAQI01; family JAFAQI01; genus DASZTV01. The sequence continues at coordinate 1,119 of DATAVE010000133.1, read as the reverse complement.
CGGTGATTGCCCTCGCGCGCCGCTTCGGTGGGACATATGCCAAGGTCTCGCGGCGGCTGCAGGACGAGCAAGGAGACCTCGCGACGCTCGCCGAGGAAGCCGCGACCGGGGTGCGCGTCACCAAGGCCTTCGGGCGAGGGCCATGGCTCACGTCGGGGTTTCTCGACCAAGCGGTGAAGGTCCGGGGGACGCAGCTGGAGATGGTCGGCCACACCGCAAGGTTCTGGTCGTGGCTGCAGCTGATCCCCAACCTCACGATGGCGGTCGTCGTGCTGCTGGGCGGGCTTGCGGTCGCCCACGGCGTGATGTCGATTGGCGCGCTGGTCGCCTTCGTGACGCTGCTTGTCCTGTTGCAGTGGCCGATCATCGACATCGGCTGGATCCTTGCCATGGCGGAGGAGTCAGCGACCGCGGCGGTTCGGCTCGCCGAGGTGTTCGACACCTCTCCGGAGATCTCAGATCGCGCGGCAGCAAGACCGCTGGCGAAGCCAAAGGGTCGGCTCTGCTTCGAGGGTGTCGGGTTTCGATTCGCCGACGCCGGCGAAGACGTGCTCCACGACATCGATCTGGTCATCGAGCCGGGCGAGACCGTCGCGATCGTCGGCGCCACCGGGTCTGGCAAGACGGTCCTCACGACGCTGCCGTCGCGACTGCACGACGTGACGGCAGGGCGGATCACCCTCGATGGCGTCGACATCCGAGACGCCGAGCTGTCGTCGTTGCGGCGTTGCGTCGCGACCGCATTCGAAGATCCGGTCCTGTTCTCGATGAGCGTGCGAGAGAACCTCGTCCTCGGTCGTCCGGATGCCACGGACGCGGAGGTCTATACCGCGCTCGACATTGCTCAGGCGCGGTTCGTCGACGAGCTTCCGTGGGGGCTCGACACCCGGGTCGGTGAGCAGGGGTTGTCGCTGTCCGGAGGCCAGCGGCAACGGCTCGCGCTGGCGCGTGCGGTTGTGGCGCGGCCCTCGGTGCTGGTCCTCGATGACCCGCTGTCCGCTCTCGATGTGCACACCGAGGCACTTGTCGAGGATGCGCTCCGCGCCGTGCTCGCTGAGACCACTGGTCTGCTCGTCGTACATCGTCCGTCGACGGTCGCCCTCGCCGACCGGGTCGCGC
>DATAVE010000132.1:0-27617 GCA_036267875.1 Mycobacteriales bacterium | reverse complement strand
CTACGAAGATCTTCTCGCAGCCGGAACTTCTGCACCTTGCCGGATGGCGTACGGGGCATGTCGGGGACTTCGTAGACGAACTCAGGCCACTTCTGCTTGGCCAGGCCGGTTTCTGCTAAGTGCGCTTGCAGGTCGGCGACGCTCGGCGCCGTCGCGCCGTCGCGGACTCTTACAACCGCCGCCGTACGCTCCCCGAACTTGTCGTCCGGGACGCCGACTACGGCGATCTCGGCGATCGACTCCATGCGCAGCAGGACGTCCTCGACCTCGACCGCGCTGATGTTCTCGCCGCCACGGATGATGACGTCGGCCACTCGGTCGGTGATCGACAGATAGCCGTCGTCATCGAGGATGCCGACGTCGCCCGTGCCGTACCAGCCGTCGGCGTCGAAGGCCGCCGCGGTGAGCTCTGGATCGGTGTAGCCGAGGCACAGCTCTGGCCCGCGGCTGAAGATCTCACCGTCGTCGGAGAGCCGGATCTCCACGCCCGGCATGACGTGCCCATCAGTGCGGTTGCGCTTGATCTGCGGCTCGTCGATCAAGGATCCAGTGATCGATGGGTGCTCGGTGCTGCCGTAGGACCGGTAGCACTTGATGCCCAGCTTCTCCGCACGCTCGGTGACAGCCGAGGGAACCGTCGAGCCGCCAAGGCCCGCAAATGGCATCAGCGCGAGATGCTCGTCGGTGAAGTCGGGGTGGTCGATCAGGCTCATCAGGAAGTACGTCGCGCCGCCCGCCATCATCAGCTGCTCGTCGCGCATCAGCTGCAGGATCTTGGTCGGGTCGAACACGTCGACCAGGCAGACCGGCATCGTGCGGATCAGCGGCGTGAGGAACGCGTTGACCATGCCGATGAAATGGCCGACCGGCGCCGCCGTGATCTGCGGCGGGCCGAGGTCCGGGATCATGTGCTCGAGGTGACGCGCCTCGCAGCCGATCGTGCGATGGCTGTGAATGACGCCCTTCGGGTCCTTCGTCGTACCCGAGGTGAAGGCGATCACTGCCGGCGAGTCGGGATCGACGTCTGCCGGTCCGGCGATCGGCGTCTCGTCGAGCAGGTCGCTGAACCTCATCGCTGTCTTCGGCAGCGCCTCGGATCCTGATGACTGCACTACGAACCACGGCGGCGCTCCGTGGCTCGGGAGCAGCGCGTCGTAGGTCTCGAGGAAGTTGGACGCACCGAAGCGGTCCGCGGTGACGACCGCGTCGGGCTTCGTCACTCGCAGGATGTAGTCGACTTCCTTGGCGCCGTAGAAGTGAACGATCGGTACGACGGCCGCCCCGAGGTATGCCGTCGCCCAGTAGGCGATCCCGGCCTCCACCCAGTTCGGGAGCTGGAAGACGACCACGTCACCCGCGCCGATGCCACGAGCCTGCAACGAGGTTGCGAGGGCACGCGCTGCTCGGTCGACGTCGGCGAACGTTCCGTCCCATGGCTTGACGGCCGACCGCACCTTGAAGTGCGCGCTCGATGACTGCGCGAGACCACGCTCGACCAGCTGGCCGAGACTGTCGTCGTTCCACAGCCTCCGCGCGAGGTAGCTCGCGCGCAGCTCGTCGGGGACGGCGCGCAGATCCCAGCGGCTCACTTGTCGGCTGACTTCGCTTTCATGCGGTCAAGATTCGCACGCAGCTCGGGACTGTCGAACGACCGGTGCTCGGCGGTCAATGCGTAGTCGATGGTTGCGAGCACAGCCCGCTGCAGGTGCAGGTTGATGACCTTGCGGGTGTCCTCGACGGCCCGCCTCGGCAGCTTGGCGATCTTCTTCGCGCAGGCCATCGCCTCATCCATCACGGCGTCGTCGTCAACGACGTGGTTGACGAGGCCGATCGCCGCGGCGCGGTCCGCGGGGATGCGGTCGCCGGTCAGCGCGTACTCCTTGGCGAGCATCAGGCTCGTCATCAATGGCCAGGTGATCGGACCGCCATCTGCGGCGACCAGACCGAGCAGGACATGCGGGTCGGCGAGGTGCGCGCTGCGTGCCATGAAGGCGATGTCGGAGAGCGCAACGAGGCTGCAGCCCAGGCCGACCGCCGGGCCGTTGACCGCGGCGATGATCGGGACCCGACAGCTCACCATGCCGGTGACGATCATCCGGCCGTGGGTCAGGCTGAGCTTGCGCAGCGCCTCGTCCCGCACCAGCTCCTCGATGTATTCGAAGTCGCCGCCCGCCGAGAACGCGCGACCGTTGCCGGTGAGGACGACGGCCCTCGCTTCGGGGTCCGCGTCGATCTGCGGCCAGAGGTAGGCGAGCCCCTCGTGCAGCTCATGGTTCGTCGCGTTGAGCTGCTCGGGACGGTTGAGGCGTACGACGCGGATCGCGCCGTCGTCGTTGACCTGGATCGCATCCGGAACCGAATAGCCGCTCATGTTGTGTCCATCTTCAAGATGTCGGTAGCCCCAGGATTCGTGTCGCGACAAGGTTGCGTTGGATCTGCGCAGTCCCGCCCATGACGCTCTGGGCGCGGCTGTACAGGTAGAGCTCGAGCCACGTGTCCTCGCCTCCCCCGAGTGCGAGGGCGGCATGGCCCACAGTCTGCTCGACCTGAGTCATCAGCAGCTTGTCGACCGACCCCTCCGGTCCGTGGGTGATGCCGTCGAGCCGGTCGGAGAGCCGGCGGCAGACGTGCGAGCGCAGCATCTGCGACTCGACCATCGCCCACGCCAGCTGCTCGAGCTGGTCGCTGCGAAACCCGTCCGGCGTTTCGGCGACCCGCTCGGCGAGTTGTTTCACTGACTTGCGATAGCGCGCTACGTAACCGAGCTCGCCGGGCTCGCGCTCGTGGCTGACAACAGTCATCGCGAGCCGCCAGCCTTCGCCGGGCTCGCCGATCATGTCCGCCGCCGACGCACGGGCGTTGTCGAAGTGGACCTCGCCGAACTCCCTAGTGACGCCGTTGATCATCTTCAGCGGTCGCTGCTGTACTCCCGGCTGGTGCATCGGGACTCGGAACGCAGAGATTCCCTTGTGCTTGGGCACGGTCGAGTCGGTGCGGGCGAGCACGAGACACCAGTCGGCGGCGTCGGAGTAGCTGGTCCAGACCTTGTGACCGTTGAGGACGTAGTCATCACCGTCACGCACCGCCGTCGTCCGAAGCGACGCGAGGTCGGAACCGGCGTCGGGCTCGCTGAAACCCTGGCACCAGCGCTCGGAGCCGTCGACGATCCCGGGAAGCAGCCTGCGACGGATGTCCTCGTTGCCGTGATGCCAGATCCCCTGCACGAGGTAGCCAAGACTCGGCCGCGGCGGCGCTCCAGCTGCAGCTAGCTCGTCGTCGAGGATCACGTCGCACGTCGTCGGCAGCTCCTGCCCACCGATCTCCTTGGGCCAGGACAGTCCGAAGAACCCTGCGGCGTAGAGCGAGCGGTGCCAATCGGCCTGGCCGGCCCAGTAGTCATCCGAGGTCGACGACGCCGGCAGGTCCGGAGTGTTGTCGACCAGCCAGGTCCGCAGTCGAGTCCGGAACTCTGCCTCTGCTGGCGAGTCACCGAAGTCCACTCGTGGCTCCCAGCTCGTGGTCCAGGACTCGCTGCAGGCTGATTCCAACTCCGCCGAACAGCTCACTCGAGACGAGCGCCCGGCGCAGATACAGGTGGGCCTTGCACTCCCAGGTGTTCCCGATTCCGCCATGAACCTGGATCGAGCTCTCACACGCCGAGCGCGCGGCGCGAGCGCAGTACGCCTTCGCCGACGCAGCTGCCGCCAGAGCGTCTGCCGGCGCGAGCGCGTCGACAGCCCAGGCCGCGTGCAATGCAGCACTTCGCGATCCCTCCATCGCCACATAGGCGTCGGCGAGGAGATGCTGCACTGCCTGGAAGGAGCCGACGGCAAGGTCGTACTGCTTGCGGGTGGCGGCGTACTCACACGCCAGGTCGATGGCGCCTCGCATCAAGCCGACGAGGTCGGCGGACGCGACGGCGAGACCGAGCGCGGCAAAGCGGACGAGATCCTCGCCCGCTACCCTTCCAACCTGCTCGGTCTCACCGTCGGCTGGGTCCAGGGCGACCGCTCGTCTGGTGAGGTCCACCGCGTCTGTCGCAACCGTCGCCAAGGGAACTGCGACCACCGTGATCAGTCGCGCATCCGACACATCCGAGCCCAGCAGCAACGCGCGCTGCGCTCCGGCGGCGTCGATGGCAATCGCTGGCTCGCTGGCGCTCGCCAGGCCGGCGAGATCGCGGCTCATCGCGAGCGTCTCCGGAATGTCCGCTGCCGGCGATCCGGTCAAGCGTCGCAGCTCGGCGGCAAGAAGCGGGCCGAGGTACGCCGCATCGGCCGGACCTCTCGCGAGCTCTTCGGCGACGAGGGCGACCTCGACCGCGGAGGCAAGCGGCGACCCGTCGTCCTCCGCCGCGCGAAGGTCCCGCCAGCCGGCAGCGTCGATCGCAGCGTCGAGTCGCTGAGCGCGCGACTTGTCGTCGAGATCGGCAACCGAGCCCGGGCCGAGCTTCGTGACGACAGCAGCGGCGGCGTCTCGAAGCGCGCGCTGCTCGTCGGAGAGGCGGACGTCCATCTACTCGGTGACTCGCAATGTGTCGTTGGTGTCGTCCCACCTGGCTGCGAGCGTGCGGCGCAGCACTTTGCCTGACGGCAGGCGCGGGATCACATCGACGGCGACGACGGCACATGGGTGCTTATAGGTGGCGAGGGTCTCGACCACCAGCTGCCGCAGCTCGTCAGTCGTCACCTGCATCGCGGGGTCGACGACGACCGCCGCGACCGGACGTTCTCCGGCTGCGGCGTCGACTACGCCAAAAACCGCGCAGTCGAGGACCGCCACGTGGCCGTGCAGAACCGCCTCGATCTCGGCCGGTGCGACCTGGAAGCCGTTGACCTTGATCATCTCTTTGGACCGGTCGGTGAGGTGCACCCATCCGTCGGGCTCCAGCCAGCCGACATCCCCGGTGCGGTACCACTCACCGTCGAAGGCCTCGGCGGTGTCCTCGTCGGGCAGGTAACCCGCCATGACCGATGGGCTGCGTACCTGGATCTCGCCGGCCTCGCCGGCTGGGAGCACCTCACCGCAGTCGAGGTCCACGACGCGCAGCTCGACGCCGGTCGGTGGCAGGCCCGCGGAGTCCAGTCGCCACTCCCCTGGCCGCTCGACGGGATTGCAGGCGATGACCGGCAGCTCGCTTGCGCCGTACGCCGGAAGCCAGGCGACACCGGTGCGCTTGGTGACCAGATCCGCGACGCTCGGTGCCACCGGCGTCGCGCCCCACATGATGTAGCGGAGCGAGGAGAGGTCGTAGTCCTCGATCGAAGGATGGTTCGCCATCGCGAGCGCGATCGGAGCGACCGCCATCTCCAGGGTCATTCGCTCGCTCTCGATGCGCCGCAGGATCTCGTCGAGATCGAACCGAGGATGCAGCCGCACAGTCGCGCCGGCGGCCGCGGCCGTGACGAGGTTAAGCAGCCCGAGGATGTGCGAGGGCGGCGTCGCCACCTGGAACCGGTCGGCATCGGTCAACCCGAGCGCCTCGATCCAGTGGTCGATGCCGTGCGCCATCGAGGCGTGGGTGTGACGCACCGCCTTCGGCAATCCGGTCGTACCCGAACTGAAGACCAGAACGGCCTCATCGGTCGGCCGGACGTCTCTCGCCGGCAGATCGACCTGCGCCGCCAGCGCCTCGGCGTACTGCTCGCTGTCGAGGTCGATCACGCTGTCCGCACCGAGGCTGCTTGGCAATAGCTCGAGGGCCGCCGCATCGGCGAAGGCGAGCCGGGCGCCGGTAAGCGCAAGCGCGTGATCGACCTCGCGCTGCCTCCACGCCGGGCTGAGCAGCACACACGCCGCACCGAGCTTGCTGACGGCGTTGAACACGACGACGAACTCGGGACGGTTCGTCATCATCAGCGCGACCCGGTCGCAGGGCGCGATCCGCGACGCGAACGAAGACGCCAGCCGGTCGCTCGCCTGATCTAGGTCGCGATAGGACAGCCGAACGTCGCCGGCAAGCACGGCGTCACGGTCCCCGAAGCGCACAGCCGCCTGTCGCAAGCCGTCATGCAGCAGGGACGACGGCGTCACGGAAACATTGTTCTCAGAAACGGAAGTAGGGTCAACATGAGGCGTGTGTATCGTTTCGCTGCGTGAGCAGCAGTGGGCAAAGCATGAGTGCGACCCCCGAAGACGTCCGCGAAGAGATCGTCGAGAACGTTCGGCGATTCGTTGCGCGGGAGGTCATACCGCAGGCCTCAGCCTTCGAGCACGCCGACGAATATCCGGCCGCGATCGTCGAGCAGATGCGCGAGCTGGGCCTGTTCGGGGTCACGATCCCGGAGGAGTACGGCGGCCTCGGGCTGGACCTGTTGACCTACATCGGCGTGATCGAGGAGCTCTCCTACGGCTGGATGAGCCTGTCAGGCGTCATCAACACCCACACGATGCTCGCGACGATGCTGGTGACGCACGGCACCGAGGAGCAGAAGCAGAAGTGGCTGCCGTCCCTCGCTAGCGGCGAGCAGCGCGGTGCGCTCTCGCTGTCCGAGCCGGACGCCGGCACCGACACCAAGTCGCTCACTTGCAAGGCCGAGCCTGACGGCGACCACTACGTCATCAACGGCACCAAGGCCTGGGTGACGAATGGCGAGCGAGCGTCGCTGGTCATCCTCGCGGCGCGCAGCCCCGAGGGCATCAGCTCCTTCATCGTCGAGAAGGAGCCTGGCTCGTCATACCAGGGCATCTCGGTGAGCAAGCGCGTCGGAAAGCTCGGATACAAGGGCATCGAGACCGTCGAGATGTCCTACGCCGACCACCGGATCCCGGCGGCCAACCTGGTCGGGACGCCCGGTCGAGGGCTGCCGCAGATGCTCGGCGTACTCGAGGTCGGCCGAATCAACATCGCGGCTCGCGCCGTCGGGGTTGCCCGGGCGGCGTTCGACGCCGCGGTCTCCTACGCCCAGCTCCGTACGACGATGGGCAAGCCGATCGGGGAACACCAGGCGATCCAGATCAAGATCGCTGACATGGCAACGAAGCTCGAGGCCTCGCGGTTGCTGACCCGCAGTGCCGCCGAGCGGCGCATGGCGGGCCTGCGCTGCGACGTAGAGGCCGGCATGGCGAAGCTGTTCGCGAGCGAGACCGCATTCGAGCTCGCGACCGAGTCGATGCGAATCCATGGCGGCGTCGGCTACACGACGGAGCTTCCGGTCGAGCGCTACTTCCGCGACGCGCCGCTGATGATCATCGGTGAGGGCACCAACGAGATCCAGCGCATCGTCATCGCGCGCGGCATCATGGCTCGCGCGCGCGGCGAGGCTCAGTAGGAGGCGGCCGCGCGCCGCAATGCGCGCGGCGCGAAGCGCCGATGGATCAGACCGACGATTCCCCAGGCTGCTGGTGACAGCCAGGATCGATAGGTGACATGGGTCGTCCAAGTCAGTCGACCGTCGCAAGTGCTCATCACGAGAACGACTCCGAACAGCCACGATTGCTGTTCGAGCTCGACCCGGTCGTCGGACTCGGTAACGACCGGCCAGCCGAGGACCGCGTTGACGCGGGCTAACCGAAAGCCCAGCCCGTATCGCCAGCCGAGGCGTAGAAATATCCGCATCGGAACCGATGCGCCTTCCAGAACGCGCCGCGCCCAATCCTGCGGTGAGTGGGTCCGCGCGTCCGGCGTCAGTGCGGTGAACGTGTCGGTGTAGTCGGCGTCGTTCGTCGCCACAACTTCGCTTGTCGTCACGGCCACAAGATCAATACGCGTCGGGACGGTTGCGTGGTTCAGCGCGCGCTACGTCTCGCGGCTCGGCCGAGGACATACGGCGAGATCCTGCGGTGCAGGATTCCGACCACTGCCCATACCGCCTTGGACGTCTTCGTCTTGTAGACCACCCGCGTCGCCCAGGTCACCTCGCCGTCGTGCGTCCGCAGCAGGAGCGCAGCGTGAAACAACCGCGACTGCTGCTCGAGTACGACGTACTCATGAGTCTTCGCGACGATCGGCCAGCCGAAGATCGCGTTGTCGCGATGCGGTCGAAACCCGAGGACGAGCCGCCAGCCGATCGTGACGAACTTCCGCAGCGCGACGGGCGCACCCTCGAGCGAGTCCCGCATCCATTGCTCGGCTGAGCGGTCGGTGGCCTTGCTGGCCGGCGCGACGAACTGGTCGTCGTAGTCGGCGTCCGAGCACGGCTCATCGACGGGCCACAGTCCAGGCACCGCCTCCACGACACGTGACACTACGCGCCTGTCAAAATCGAGTTTGGTTCTGTGGACAGGCTTTCTTGTTTATTTACAACGAATCCGACCCGGTGCCTGTCGTAGGCGGGCCGTAGGTTGCCTGCATGCAGGACCTGGCGATCGATCGGTACGAAGCAGCGATCGAGCTGCTCGCCGCCATCCGGTCGGTCACTGGCCGGTGGGCATTTCTCCAGCGAGTAGTCGCTACCGTCGGTGACAGCGAAACGCAGCCCGTCAGACACGATCGCGACGCCTGTCGCACTGAGGTAAACCTGAGGGACATCGGCGGTGTATGCGATCCAGCGTCCGGCGAAGGTCATGCATCGCGCAGTGGCCGGTCGTCCGTCAGCCGTCCAAGTGCAAGTCGGCCAAGTGGCGCGGGCGCTTGCGCGATCCTCGGCGAAGTCGCCCGCCAGCCGGTGGTATTTCGTGCGCTCCACGTCGGACAGCTCCGGTCGGCCCTGTTCCAACAGCCGAAACAGAACGAGCTCCCAAACGTAGTCCCACTCCGGCACCGAGTGGCTGCCGGCCCGAGCCGCGTCAAAGACCTCGCGCGAGGCGGAGCTGACGGTGAGGTTCTGATCTCCCATTGGGTCCGATGGGTCCCCGTGCGACAACGTGATCGACCACGGAATCTTGCCTCGCTCCCCATCGATCATCGACATCCAACGAGGATCCGAAGGGGCACCGGCCAACCCGTAGATCGGGTAGTCCAGAACGAGATGTGGTGGCGCGTCGTCATAGTGCCTGAGCCGACCCGGAAGTGCCGATCTAGTCCAACCTGCCGAGGCGGACTGGCGTCCCTATGTTGTGGACATGTGGCGGCTCGGGATCTTCTTGGTTGCGCTAACCGCTGCGGCGTCTTGCGCAACAGTTTTCACGACTCCCGGCGATCGCCCAACCCCGGCGGGCCAATCAGTCACGAGCACTCCCCAGCGGGTGTCCGGGGCAGAGGGACCAGCGCGCGCCTTCACGTGTGACGGCGTTCGACCTCAGTTCAAGCCCCGCCAACTGGACATTGCGTGCGGGGATGGCAATGCGCGTGCCGTGGATCTGCGGTGGACCAAGTGGAATCGCTCCGAGGCGCTCGCGATCGGCGTCTGGCAGCAGAACAACTGTCGGCCATCCTGCGCGGGTGGCACATTTCTCGACTATCGGGTGCGGTTGCTCCTCACCAATCCGGTCGTCCATGAGGACCGGCGGGTTTTCGGTCGGATCGTGGCTATCTTCCCGCGCGCAGCCCCGCCGTATCCGGCCTACGCCACTCACCGCGCTGTCGTGTTGAACCTGCCCGACCGACAGATGCATCCAGCGCTGGAGGGGTGACCGGAATGAGGGCTGTCATCATTTTCGTGCTTGGCGCATTTGCCGTGGGCTGTGCCGCCGACATCACCGATCCGAGCGTCGCACCGTCCGTTGCTGGCCGATCATCGGTTGGGCTCGGCACCTGTCAGCTGGCCGCCCTGTCCGTCGGACTCGTCAATGGCGGGCTGGCTAGTACGGGTGACTTCGCCGTCCTCGAGGTTCGTGACCGAACGTCCAACGCGTGCTCCATGCGACGCGAGGTGATCGTTACAGCACTTGGTCGAGACGAGAAGGCGATCCCAACGCTTGCGCCGATGAGTTCGCGAGCGCGCCGCCGTCCAATCGTGCTGGCGCCTGTAGGTGTCGGCGAAGCTGCAGCCGCCGAGATCCGCGAAGTCGACGGCCTTGGCATCCTTCTGAGCGGGGGAAATGAGATCGGCTACAACAACGGAACGGGGTGCCCAACCGGTGACTTCGTCACGCCGACGTCCTGGCGTGTTGCGATTGGCCCGACCACTCTCACGCTCCCGAACCGGACACTCGGCGGGCCCCACGCGCTGACCGCCTGTCAGCTACCCGGCGTGAGCGAGCCCTTCGCTGTCAGCCGGCAAACCCTCAACCGCGGTCTTCCGGTCCGACCCGAACCGACATAACCAAATACGGTGCAGAAGCGCCGTTACCGGGCGAGATGATGGTGCAGTGGGCGAGCCCGAGCCGGAAGTTATGTTCACCGCGTTGCGCAGCCAGATCCTCGAGCTCGATCCTGCGAAGTCGGGTCTTCACCCGACCGACACGTTGCGCCACGTCTGGGGCGCGATGCTCGAGACCGGGTACGACTCGGGCGTGGCGACCGTCGTCTCGTTGAAGGACGGGACAACCAGCCTTTACTCCTCGGCCGGCTTCGGAATCATCGGCGGTGGCGCACACGCCGACGTGATCCTTGCGACAGCGCGATTCCTGGCAGGTGTCGAAGCGTCGCTCGACCAGCTTCCATCCGAACCCACGCCCGCGTTGCCCGGCGAAGGACAGACGATCATCCGTGCGTTGACCTTCGATGGGCGTCGGGCAATCTCAGCGCCAGAAGGCGACTTCGGCAACGGAGCCCATCCGCTCTCGCCCCTGTTCTACGCAGGACAAGCTGTCATCACCGAGTTGCAGCTGATCTCAGAACAACGCGAGACATGAGATAACCAACGCGTGAAGCGCATGCTCGCCGCTGTCACCGCCGTCACCGCTGGGCTCGCCGCCGGCTGCTCGACCGGTAGCAGTGGTGGCTCGGCCACGCCTGGGCCGACCGCCACCGTCACGACGACTGCCTCGCCGTCACCGTCGACGTCGCCTACTTCTGGCGCAACCGATCTCGACCTGACTCCGGACGTCCGCGGGGAGCTGATCCACACCTACGCCGAAGCCGAGCGACTGCCGGACTCGGCGTACACAAGCTTGGCAAAGGGCACCGCGTACTACGCCATCGACAACGCGACGGGTATCCACTGGGCTGGCGCCGGACTCATCCCGAGCATGAGCTCGATACGAGCGCAGGTGTCCGTCCAAGACGACGGCGGCTATCTGCTGTTCGAACAGCTCGCGGGACAGACGAGCTGGAGGTTCTGGGATGTCGGTCTGCAGGGCGCTGCCGACGCCGACCCCTGCCCCGCCGCGCCGCCGGCCGACGTTCTCGCCGTATGGCACTGGGCGCGACAGAGCTGCAACCCGTACATGAAGGCGCCGGGGAAGCCGGCCCCGTCGGACGCCGACGATCTGACGCTGACCCCAGAGGTACGACAGCAGCTGGTTCACGCCAAAGCAGTCGAGGTACACGTCCCTGACTCCGGATTCACCGGCCTCGAGAGGGGGACGGCTACTACGCCGTCGACAACAACACCGGGATCTTCTGGGCCGGCGCGAGCGTCGCGCCGGGCAAGCATTCGATCCGGGCTCAAGTCGCCAGCCAGGACGAAGGCGGCTACAACATCTTCGAGATGAAGCCCGGCGGTGACTGGCAGGTGTTCGACGCCGGCCTCGACGGACCCGACCCGAGGACGGGGTCTGCGTGCCCCGTCAAGATTCCAGCGGACGTTCTCGCGGTGTGGCATTGGCAAGCCAACGGCTGCGATCCGACCTTCAACCCGTAGCGGTCAGCCGCGGGTGCAGGTCACCGTTGCGCCGCGCAGCTCGTAGCTCATGACGCCGTCGTCCCACGACATCTCCGGTGCCCGCTCGAGGCACACACCCGGAACCCGCAGCAACCCGTCGAGGAACACCCGCGTCTCGGCCATCGCAACCTGACCACCGGGGCAGCGATGGCTGCCGTCGCCGAAGCTCATGTAGGGGCCGACCATCTTCACCCGCGCTGCTCGGTCCGGATCCAGCTCGAACGGGCACTCGCCAACCGCGGCCACGTCGAAGTTCGCCTCCCGGATGTTGACGGCCACGACCTCGCCCTTGGCAGCCGTATCGACACCGAGGTCGGCGTCCGCGGTCGCCTCTCGCTGGATCATTGCGGCGACTGGCTCGAGGCGGAGGATCTCCTCGAGGATCGTGAGCTGGTCGGCCTCGTCTCCCTCACAGAACCGTTTGCGAAGTGCGTCGTCGTCGAAGAGATGCCATGCCGCCATGACGATGAACTCCCGAGTCGTCACCATCCCGGCGACTGCGTACGTCATGCACTCGATGAGGATCGCCTTCTCGGGATATCCCTCATCGAGCAGATGCGAGATGACGTCCTCCCGGCGCTCGATCTTGCGCGCCTTGATGGCCGGCCGGACGTCGCTGAAGAGAAAGCGCATCGCCGCGACCGCGGTACCGAGCCGACCTACGGTTCGGATGACGGGATGCATGCCGCGCAGCCGGATGCCGGACAGCGTCGCGTTGATCCGCTTCGCCATGCCGACCTGGTCGCTGTCAGTGAGGCCGACGATCTCGGCAGCAACAGCGACCGCCAATAGGTAGCTCATGTCATCGAGCTGCGCGATCCCGTCAGCCCGGAACCGCGCTAAGAGCTCGTCGGTCTTGGCTTCCATGACGAGTCGATGACGGGTACCGATCGCCTTCGGGGTGAAGAAGCGTGCGATCGCGGTACGCCGCTGCTTGTGCCGCTCGCCGTCGAGGAAGAACACCGGCGCTGTCGCCGGGTCCTTCGTCATCTGCTTGGAGCCGGCACCCGCTTGCAGCATGTTCGGTGCCCGCAGGACCGCGCGACTGGCGTCGAAGCCCTTCACCACCCGTGCACCTGGGTCAGCCTTCACCCGCTGTTCGCCGAGGGTGCCTGACTTCCGATCGTCGCGCATGACGCGCCCAAGATATTCGTGTCAGATGTCTGCCGCCAAATCCCGGAGGTGGTCCTTCACGACCTTGCCCGTCGCGTTGAGCGGTAGGGCGTCGATGACCTGGACTCGGCGCGGTGTCTTGTAGTTGGCCATGTGGTCGCGACTCCAGGCGATCAGCTCGTCCGGGGTCGCGGGCACGTCTTCGTCGAGTACGACGAAGGCCATCCCGACTTCGCCGAGCCGCTCGTCCGGAATGCCGATGACCGCGACCGAGTGGATCGCCGGATGGGCGAGCATCAGGTTCTCGATCTCGGCGGGGTAGGCGTTGAAGCCACCCACGATGAACATGTCCTTGGCGCGACCGACGATCCGCAGCAGACCGGCGTCGTCCATCGTTCCGATGTCGCCTGTACGCAGCCAGCCGTCGTGCGACAACGACGCCGAGGTGGACTCCGGATCGTCGAGGTAGTGCGACATGACGCTCGGTCCGCGCAGGACGATCTCACCGGCTTCGCCGGCATCGACCTCGCTGCCATCGTGACCGATCAAGCGGATCTCGAACCCAGGACGGGCGCGACCCACCGTCGTGGCCACGGCCTCCGGAGAGTCGTCGGGATCGGTGCCGCTCGCCGTACCTGCCTCGGTCAGCCCATAGCCGGACACCACGACCTGGAACGGCAGCTCGTCGTAGATCCGCTCGATCAGCCGTACCGGGATGTCGGCGGAGCCGGTCACGGCGACGCGAAGCGAGGACAGATCGTGCGTCGCGCGATCCGGGTGGTCGAGGATCGCCTGGTAGATCGTCGGCGCCCCGGGCAGCACCGTGATCTGCTCCGACGACACCCGCGACAGCACGCGGTCGACGTCGAACACCGGCTCGGGGTACATCGTCGCGCCGGCGGTGATGCTCGCGAGGATGCCCGCCTTCAACCCGAACATGTGGAAGTACGGGTTGACCATCAGGTAGCGGTCACCGGCCCGCAGACCCGTCATCGCGACCCAGTCCGCTGCCACCTGCAGTGTCCCGCCGTGGGTCTGGACGACGCCCTTCGCGCGCCCGGTCGTACCCGAGGTGAACAAGATGTCCGACGGATCGGCTGCGCTGAGCGCGGCGCTTCGCCGCGTCACCTCCGCACCTGCCGCCTCGCCCCCACTAGCAATGAAGTCGGGCCACGAGCTCGCGCCTTCCGGCGCGTCGCCGCTTGCCACCACTCGGTGTTTGACCCCGGAAAGGTCTGCGCTGGTGGCATCCAGCATTGCGAGGTAGTCCGTGCCCAGGAAGTCGGTCACGGTGACGAGCACCTTCGCGCGACTGCGCATCAGGATGTCGGCAGCCTCGCCGCCCTTGAAGCGGGTGTTGATCGGGACCAATACGCCACTGGCCTGCCAGATTCCGAGCACCGCGATGATCCACCGAGCGCTGTTCGGCATCCAGATCGAGACCCGGTCACCCGGCTCGAGACCGTTGGAGACCAGCGCCGCGCCGAATGCCCGGGCCTCCTGGAGCAGCTGTGAGTAGGTCAGCGTGGTGTCGCCGTCGATCACCGCGACATCGTCGCCGAGGCGGTCAGCAGCGGCAGCAAGCAACGCGGGAATGGTCTGCTGCGACTGCCCAGGCACCTGGCTTTGCACTCCCCTTACCGGATGCGAGAACGTTCTTCTCGCATCGTGTAACAATACTTTCCGCCCGGCAACTCCAGTGGTGAAGAGGTCTGATGACGGTCGCCGATTCCGAGGTCTACTACGACCCGTACGACTTCGAGATCGACACCGATCCGTACCCGATCTGGAAGCGGCTGCGCGACGAGAAGCCGCTCTACTACAACTCCAAGCACGACTTCTACGCACTCAGCCGCTGGGCTGACGTCGAGAGCTGCTCGTCGGACTGGAAGACCTACATCTCCAGCAAGGGCACCCTGCTCGAGCTGATCAAGATGGACTTCCCGATCCCGCCGGGATCGATCATCTTCGAGGACCCGCCGGACCACGACGTGCACCGCGCGATGCTGTCGCGCGTCTTCCGACCGAAGAAGATCGCCGAGCTCGAGCCCAAGGTCCGCGAGTTCTGCGCGCGCAGCCTCGATCCGCTCATCGGTGCCGGCGGCTTCGACTTCATCGCGAACCTCGGGGCCGAGATGCCGATGCGCACGATCGGCTTCCTGCTCGGCATCCCCGAGGAGGACCAGGAAGCGATCCGCGACACCATCGACGCGAGTCTGCGCATCGGTGCGGACGGCAAGCCGTCGGTTGAGGCAATCGACCCGATGGCGATGGGCAAGATGTTCGAGGACTACGTCGAGTGGCGGGCCAAGCACCCGTCGGACGACCTCATGACGGAGATGCTGAACGCCGAGTTCGAAGACGTCGACGGCTCGATGCGCAAGCTCAACCGCGACGAGCTCCTCGGCTACATCAACCTGATTGCCGCCGCGGGCAACGAGACCACGACTCGGCTGATCGGCTGGACCGGCAAGGTCCTGGCCGAGAACCCGGACCAGCGCGCCGAGCTCGTCGCGGACCCGAGCCTGATTCCCAACGCGATCGAGGAGCTGCTGCGTTACGAGGCGCCGTCACCGGTGCAGGCTCGCTACATCACCAAGGACGTCGAGCACCACGGGCAGGTCGTTCCGGCCGGCAACGTGATGCTGCTGCTCACCGCCTCGGCCAACCGCGACGACCGCAAGTTCGGTAACGGCGACTCCTTCGACATTCGCCGCAAGATCGAGCGGCACGTGACCTTCGGTTACGGCGTGCACTTCTGCCTCGGCGCCTCGCTCGCGCGGCTCGAAGGGCAGATCGCGCTCGACGAGGTCCTCAAGCGATTCCCGACCTGGGACGTCGACTACGACAACGCGATCCAGGCCCGTACCTCGACCGTCAGGGGCTGGGAGAAGCTCCCGGTCATCACCTCATAGCCTTCGATCTACCAACCGACTTAGGAAGCAGGAAGAGATGGGACTGTTCGACGCCTTCCGGTACGACGGCAAGCGGGTGCTCGTCGTGGGTGGTGCGACCGGCATGGGTGCCGCCGTCGTACAGGTCGTCAAGGACGCCGGCGCTGAGGTCGTGGTCATGGACCGCGCCGACGTCGACATCGACGGCGTGAAGTTCATCCGCCTTGACCTGTCGGACAAGGCCTCGATCGAGTCGGCCATCGACGAGTGCGGTGGCCCGCTGCACGCCACGTTCGAGTGCGCCGGCGTTGCCGACGGCACGCCCGGCATCGAGCGGATCAACTTCATCGGCCATCGTCACCTCGTCGACCGCGCGATCGAGAAGGGCTACATCGGCCGCGGTGCCGCGATCGGCTACATCTCCTCCGCTGCGGGCTTCGGCTGGCAGAACAACCTCGCCGTGACCAAGGAGTTCCTGGCGATCACGGACTTCGACGAGGCCACGAAGTGGGCCCAGGACAACGGCAAGGCTGACTACATGTTCAGCAAGCTCGCGATCAATACCTACGTCGCGCAGCAGGCCTTCCCGATGCTCAAGAAGGGCATCCGGATCAACGCGATCATGCCTGGCCCGACGGACACGCCGCTGGCTCGCGCCAACGCTGACATGTGGCTCGGCTTCGGTCAGGACTACCGCGACGAGACCGGCATCGCACCCTCGACGCCGCTCGAGCAGGCCTACCCGCTGGTTTTCCTCTGCAGCGACGCCGCCGGAGGCGTCACCGGCATCACGATGGTGACCGACGCGGGCTACTTCGCCTCGGGTGTCGTCGAGTCCTTCGAGCCCGCCGGCCCGGTCGTCGGGTTCCTCAGCGGGTCGATGTACGGGTGAGCTAGAACAATCCGCTTGGCGTCAGTGGCGGCAGGTCCGAGGTCTTCAAGATCCCGGATCTCGCCGCCACTACGTGTTTGATGGCGTTGACCGGCCGGTTGGCCGTGTAGCCCGGTGTGTGTTCGCCCAGCTCCTCGACGGAGAACGGGAACTCCAGCCTCACGTCGAGTGGGGCGTCGCCCTTCATTCGGACCCGCCAGCCGGTTTTCAGCAGGTCCCACTGGGGATCGAGCTCGTTGCTGCAATACCAAGTGGCCGTGAAGCGGACCACCTCGTCTCCCGCGCTGGTCCCGGATATCACCGTGCGTTGCGCAGCGACGGTGCCAGCCGGAATCGAGCCTGCGACGATCTCGACGTCCGTCGTCGCTGCTGCCAACTCGCCGCTTGCTGACCAGCTGTCGACGGGCTTGCCTGCCGCTTCCGCGAGCTCCTCGAGTGGCGGGCCGAACTGCGTGAGCAGATGCTCGGCTCGTCGCTTGTCCGGCTTTGCCATCGGGCGGGCGTATCCCATCTGCTCGAACAGCAGGTGCGGGGAGTTCCGGCCGGACAAGTTCGCGTACTCCTCGATCTCGATCCGGTCGACTCGGCACTGCAACGAGAGCAACGCGAGTGGCAGCGCATCGGTGATGAAACCGGGGCTGCTGCCGGTTGCATAAATCGACGTGTTTCCCTGCTCGCATGCCTTCTCGATCCGCGCCCGGACCTTGTCCGGAAGCCCGCGCCCACCCGCCTGGAACTCGCCACATGTGGTGACGACGTTGATGCCACGACCGAGCATCTCGCCCACCTCGTCAAGGTCCAGGGCCCGAGGCATGTAGACCACACAGTCCGGGGACCACGACGTGACCGCGCCCTTGTCGGTCGTAGCGAGGATTCCGGTCGCCGGTTCGCCACACAGCTCGCCGATGTCGCGGCCGGCTTTGTCCGGGTCGTAGACGAGCATCCCCACGAGATCGAGATCCGGATGCCGTAGGACCTGCAACGCCGCCCGGGTGCCGATGTTGCCACTCGCCCACTGCACGACCCGCAAGCGCCTCGTCATGTATCTCCCAGGAGCTCGGTCGTGTGTTCGTGGAGCCGCGGTGGCGGCCGGTAGTCACTGAGCGCAGTCTCGGTATGGATCGGGCTGCGCACCAGTCGAAGCGGGCCATCGTCGGTAGGGATCTCGACCACCATGCCGCGCCGGGCGATGTATTCACTCTCGAGTGCGACGTCGAGGCCGACCACTGCGCCGACCGGGAGCCCGAGGGGACGAAGCTTGGCTTCCCATTCGGACGCAGTCGCGGCGGCGAGCCGCAACGTGAGAAGGGTGACGAGCTCGGCACGGTTGTCGCTGCGGGCATGCATCGTCGCGAACCTCGGATCGGAACCCCACTCCGGTCGGTCGAGTTCATCGCAGAGCCGTCGCCAGAAGTCGTCGTGGGTGACGAACATCGCGAGGTATCCGCCGGCGGTTGGAAAGAGCTGTGCCGGGACGTAGAAGCTATGGCCGCCAGACGGCTGCCTGGTCGGGACGACTCCCCCGTTGAGGTAGGCCGCGGCCTTGTAGTTGAGCTGGCTGAGCATCGTCTCGAACATCGAGACGTCGACCTGCCCGCCCGCGCCGGTCGCGCCGGCCTCGTGCACCTTCGCGAGCAGGCCCAGCGCCGCCATGATCGCCGAGGAGTTGTCGGCGGCGGTGTAGCCCGCAAGCGTCGGCGGCCCGTCAGGCTCGCCGGTCATTGCGGCCAGTCCGACGCCTGCCTGCACCAGGTAGTCGAAGACCGGCCACGCCGCCTCGGGACCATCGAGTCCGTAGCCGGTCAGCGCGACGCAGACGATCTTCGGGTTCACGTCGTGCAGCGCGTCGTAGGTCAGCCCGAGCTTGCGGATCGCAGTCGGACGCAGGTTGGCGAGCAACGCGTCGGAACTCGCCACGAGGCGGTGCAGCTGCTGTCGACCCTCGGCCGTCGCGAGGTCGATCCGTACGCTGCGCTTGTTGCGGTTGATGCTCGCGAAGTAGATGTTGTGACCGTCGACGTACTGCGAGCCAACGGCGCGCGAGACGTCGCCCGCGTCTGTCTCGACCTTGATGACGTCGGCGCCGAGGTCGGCGAGCAGCATCGTGGCGTAAGGACCGGCGAGGACGTGTCCGATCTCGATGACCCGCAGCCCGGCAAGCGGCCCTGCTGGTGTCACTTCTTGCCGGGCACGTTCAGCAGCTCGACGATCATGCCGTCGGGGTCGCGCAGCGTGACGACGTCGATCCCGATCCCGATCCTCGCGCGACGTACGTCGGTGCCTCCCGAATGCTTGGGCCGAGGTAGCACGTCGGTGAGATCGACCATGAACGACAGCATGACGGTGCCGGTCGCGATCGGCATCACACCAGGTCCCTCAGCGACCGGCTCGGCGAGCGTCAGCAGCTCGACCTGTCCGCATTCTCGGGATACATAGATCTCAGGACTCTGTTAGATCTCAGGACTCTGTTAGATCTCAGGACATAGCGAGGCCAGGAATGCCAGCGTGCGGTCACGTGACTCGATTCGCCCCTCACGAGTCTTGCCGTACGGCAGCAGTCGCACCGAGAAGTCGGTGACGCCTGCATCGCGATAACGCTGCAAGCTCGTGAGCACGGCCGCCTCATCACCGGCGACAAGGAAGTCACCGGCGTCCTTCGAGTCGCCGTGCTCGAGCAGCCGCTCGTAGTTGGGTGAGTACTCCGAGTGACCCATCGCGCGCTTGGCCCACTCGCGCGCCCCGTCGATCTCGTCGTTGCTGCACAGCGTCACGGGGACGCCCGCCACGATCCGCGGCGCCGGCCGACCGACTGCAGTCGCCGCGTCGTTGATCCGCGGCGCGATGTGTTCGCCTATCGTGCGGTCATCTGCCATCCAGAGGATCGTGCCGTCGGTGTACTCGCCCGCGATCTTCAACATCAACGGCGCGAGCGCAGCGAGCAGGATGGGCGTCGGCGTGATGTCGGTGACCGCTAGCGGGTTATGGATCCGGAAGTGCTCGTTCTCCACGTCGACCGGCCCTGGTCCGGCGAATGCAGTGTCGAGCACCTCGAGATAGCTGCGCACCAGTCGCGCCGGCTTGTCGTAGGACAGCCCGAGCATGTCCTCGATCACCCAGTGGTGCGACGGGCCGATCCCGAGCGCGAGCCTGCCCTCACACACCGCCTGGGTCGACAACGCCTGATGGGCCATGGCAATCGGGTGTCTGGTCTGGATCGGCAGGACCGCCGTACCGAGCTCGATCCGACTCGTGACCTTGCCCATCAGCGTGACGGCGGTGAGCGCGTCGAAGTCGTCAGGCGGTTGCGCCACCCACAGCGAGGCGAAGCCGGCCTGCTCGGCAGCGACCGCATCCGCCTCGATCTTCGCGACCGCCTCGCGGTATCGTCCCGGATCCGGACCGACCATCAGACCGATGCGCACCGGCCAGTTATATCGCCATTCGGCCGGTCCCGGTAATTACGTTCTCAATAGCGAGAGCAGCTGTTGCAGGCGCACCGATCTAGGCAATACTCGGCATATGAGCAACGAGGCGAAGCCGCCAATGAACAGAGTTGCTGTCGTGACCGGCGGAGCGTCCGGCATGGGCCTGGAGATCTGTCGGCAGCTCGCGGCGCGGGGTGACCGCGTCGCCGTCGTCGATCTGTCTGCCGAGGCGGCCGAAAAGGCCGCGGCCGGTATCGCAGAAACTGGTGGCACGGCCATCGGGCTCCAGGCCGACGTCAGCGACCGCACCGCAATCGATGCGGCGTACGCGGCGGTGCGCGAGCAGCTCGGGCCGATCGAGATCGTCGTGACCAGCGCCGGGCTTGACGAGTTCACGACCTTTACCGAGATCACGGCTACGCAGTGGGACCGCATGATCGCGGTCAACCTCACGGGCACGTTCCACTCGCTGCAAGCGGCCGTGCCGGACATGCTGGCCGGCGGCTGGGGCCGCATCGTGACGATCTCGTCTTCGAGTGCGCAGTCCGGTGCCAAGCGCATGGGCCACTACGTGGCGTCCAAGGGGGGCGTCATCGGGCTGACCAAGGCGCTGGCGGTCGAACTCGCTCCCGAGGGCATCACGGTCAACACGATCCCGCCCGGGTTCATCGATACGCCGATGGTCCGCCGCGCGGAGGACAAGGGCGACCTACCCGACGTGAACCTGATCGCCAAGCAGACCCCGGTACGCCGTGCCGGCACGCCAAAGGACATCGCCGCGGCAGCCGTCTTCCTCTGCTCCGAGGAAGCCGGCTACATCACCGGCCAGGCCCTCAACGTCAACGGCGGCTGGTACCTCTAGGTGACCCCTCGACTCGCACCGGTTCCGAAGCAGGACTGGGGTCCGGACTCTGCTGCTGCCATCCGGGCGGGGATGCCCGCCGCGGCGGCGGAGCGCTTTCTCGCGACCGATCCCGATGCGCCGCGCCTGACCAACGGGATCGCAAGCATGCTGCACCATCCGCAGCTGGCAGAACGGTTCCTTGCCTTCAACGGCCAGCTGCTCTGGCAGCCGGTGCTCGAGCCGCGGCTGCGCGAGCTGATCGTCCTGCGCGTTGCCTATCGCACCCGGTCGTCGTACGAGTGGGTGCAGCACGTGAAGCTCTCTCAGCGATACGACGTCACCGAGACAGAGGTCGAGGCGATCGCCGCGGCGGCGTACGACGGCTTCACACCGATCGAGGCAGACCTGCTGCAGGCGACCGACCAGCTGCTCGACGGGTACCGGATCGACGACGCGACGTGGGCGCGACTCGCCGCCGGACTCGACGAGAAGACGCTGCTAGAGATGATCTTCGTCGTGGGCACCTACACGGCGCTGGCAATGGTGTTCAACGGCATCGGCATCGAGCTCGACCCAGACCTGGATCCGGCGAGCGCACCGTCGCTCCCTGAGGAGTGAGCACTGTGAGCGACAGCGTGACGACTGTCATCCGGGCCGCGCGCTGGCTCGACATCGACGCGGGCGAGGTCAAACCAGATGCCGTGATCGTGATCGACGGCGAGCGCATCGTCACCATCGGTGAGGCGTCGACGCCGGACGGCGCTGTAGTGATCGACCTCGGCGACGTCACCGCGATGCCCGGGCTGATGGACATGGAGCTCAACCTGCTGATGGGCGGCCCGTCGGGCGGCAACCCGCGCAGCGACGTCCAGGACGACCCGGCCTTCCGCACGTTGCGTGCGACTGTCAACGCCCGCAAGACGTTGCTCGCCGGCTTCACGACAGTGCGCAACCTTGGCCTGTTCGTACCTACCGGCGGAGTACTGCTCGACGTCGCGCTGTCCCGAGCGATCGACGCGGGATGGATTGACGGTCCTCGCGTCGTACCTGCCGGGCACGCGATCTCCCCTACCGGCGGCCACCTCGATCCGACGATGTTCTCCCGGATCGGGCCGCACATCATGCCGCTGACGGTTGAGGAAGGCATTGCCAACGGTGTCAGCGAGGTACGCGCGGCGGTGCGCTACCAGCTGAAGTATGGCGCGCGGGTGATCAAGGTGTCTGCCTCCGGTGGCGTGATGTCGCACAGCGGTGAGTCGGGCGCACAGCAGTACTCGAACGAGGAGCTCGCCGCGATCACCGACGAGGCACACCGTGCGGGAGTGAAGGTCGCCGCGCATTGTCACGGCGACGGCGCAGCCCGTGCCTGCATCGAGGCCGGCATCGACTGTCTCGAGCACGGCTTCCTGATCAGCGACGAGACACTGGCGTTGATGGCCGAGCGCGGGACCTTCCTCGTCAGCACGACCTGCCTCGCAGACCAGATGGACCTCTCCCGCGCGGCGCCCGAGCTCGTGGCCAAGGCCGAGCGGGTGTTCCCACTCGCCCGCACCGTGCTCCCCCGGGCAGCCGCCGCCGGCGTACGGATCTGCTGTGGCACCGATGCACCGGCGATCCCGCACGGCGACGGTGCCGACGAGCTCGCCGCGATCGTGAAGAGGGGACTGAAGCCGATCGACGCGTTGCGTGCTGCGACCGTCACCGCCGCAGCGCTCATCAGCAAGGAAGACTCGCTCGGCAAGCTCGCGCCTGGATACCTCGCCGACATCATCGCCGTGCCCGGCGATCCCACTGCCGACATCACGGTCACGCGGGACGTCCGTTTCGTGATGAAGGGTGGGAGGACCTACCAGCAGTCATGAGTGACGTCACGTTCGGCATCTATGTGCCACAGCTCGCGATGAGTCCGGACGACCTCATCGGGCGGGCGCTGGACTGCGAACGCCTCGACTTTCACGCGCTCTGGCTCTTCGACCACCTGTACGGTCCAGGGCTTCCCGACGCGGATGCCTACGAGGCCTGGACGCTGGCCAGCGTGCTGCTCGCGAAGACGACGCGGCTTCGGGTTGGACACCTCGTCAACTGCAACAACTTCCGCCACCCCGCACTGCTCGCGAAGATGGCCACCAGCCTCGACGTGCTGTCGGGTGGGCGCCTCGAGTTCGGGATCGGCAGCGGCTCCTACGAGATCGAGCATCACCAGGCGGGCCTGCGATGGGGCTCAGCAAAAGAGCGCACCGAACGACTCGGAGAGGCACTGGAGATCGTCACTCGGATGTTCAGCTCGCCGCGGACCTCGTTCGCCGGCCAGCACTACACGGTCGACGATCTGCCCAACCTGCCCGGTCCGGTTCAGCAGCCACGTCCGCCGGTCCACATCGGCGGCGCTGGGCCGAAGCTGACGCTCCCCCTTGTTGCCCGCTACGCCGACGTGTGGAACGTCCCGACCTACGCCCTCGACAAGCTCGACGAGCTGACCACCGTTCTCGACGCCGAGTGCGAGCGGATCGGGCGAGATCCCGCCGAGATCACCCGCTCGATCGAGGCGGTCCTCGTCACCGCACCGGCCGACTCCCTCGATGCCGCCATCTCGCTGGGACGACGCCGGTACGGCGGACCGGGCTTCGGGCTCGACGAGGGCGGCTTCATCGGAACCCCTCACGCGATCGTCGACCGAGTCGGTCAGCTGGTCGACAAGGGCTTCTCATCGTTCATCTTCATGACCCACGACCGCGCCGGCACCGACACCCTCGAGCTCGTCGCAACCGAAGTGGTCCCCCACTTCCGCCGAGTCGCGGGTCAGGCGGGGCCGTACACGAGGTGAGCGACTCCGTTGCCGAGGAAGCTTGCCGAGACCAGCGACAACTTCGTCTGCGCGTGGCCCTCAGGAAACAGCCGCACACCGGTGCCCACCGCGATCGGGTAGGTGAACAGATGCAGCTCGTCGACCAGTCCGTCGGCGATCGTCGCCCGTACCAGGGTCGCGCCCCTCATGAGCGATGTCGGACATAGGACGTCGCTCCTGAGCGAAACTGATCGCTAGTCGAGGCGGTAGCTGCCCTGCCGGTACGTCGTGTTGCCGGCAACGTCGGTTGCAGTCGCGATCCACGTGATCGTGATCACTCCGTGGTAGTTGTGCCGGAGCCGGTCAATCACGCATGACGCCACCCCAGACAGCGTGTCAGTTGCGACGCAGTGTTTGGCGTGCGCCCCAGTCACCCTCAGCGTCGGCGCAACAGTATCGATCCGGAATGGTCCTACCGTGACTGTTGCAACGCCGCCATCAGTGCCCGCCACCCTCGCGGTGACGTATCCGCCGTTCTTGTTGGCGATCAGCGTCACAGGCGCCGGGCAGGAGTAGGCAAGCGGCGCGCTTCCTGGCAGGCAGCTGAACGTGATGCTCACCGGCGCCCGATACCAGCCGTTGGTCTTTGGCTGACCGCTGGTCACTGCAGCGGTGATCAACGGGTTCACCACCGGATGGGTGGAGGGCGTCGGCGTAGGAGTGGGGGTCGGCGAGACCGCCGTTACCTGCTGGACGATCGTCCCGCTCACAGCTGCCGCCGTTGCGCAACCCGAGTAGACGGCCGTCACCTGATGCACTCCGATCGCCAATCCCGTTACCGAACTCAGAACGGCTGTTCCGGCGCCATTGCTCGTCGTGGCGCCGACAGACGGTGTCGCGTTGTCGATCAGCCAGCTCACCGTTCCGCACGCGGGCGCGGGCGACAACGTCGCGGTGAAGGTGAGCGACGTCGTGGAAACCGACGGGTTTGCGCTCGACGAGATGACGATCGCTGGCGCGGTCGATGTACCTCCGCCGCCGAGACCTCCGCCACCGAGACCTCCGCCACCAGACGGAGTGCCGGAAAGTACCGCGGCAGACACCTCATTCGACGGCGCTGACTGACCAGTGGCACTGTTCGCAACCACGACGTAGTAGAGAGTCCGGGTGTCCGTCGTCCCGGTGACCCCGCACGAGGTCGTCGTCGACGAGCATGTCGCGCCGCCGTTCAGGTCCTCGCCGCCTGACGTCGCGGATCCGTAGACCGAGTAGCTCGTCGCCCCCGCTACCGCAGTCCACGAGAACGAGACAGAACCGGGTCCTGGCGTCGCCTGCAACCCCGTCGGAGCACCCGCCGCTGGAACCGCCCCTGCAGCTCCCGATGTCACCACCTGCGCGCCGAGCAATGCGGCTGCCACAGCGATCACCGCGCCTGACCCGATGACTCGAGGCGAACGCAAGATGGACATGGCGCCACGACGGCGGTCAGACACGGAGCTCCCCAGTGGTCAAGTCGGTGCAACTGTGTGCAAAGTCTGTCACCGAACAGACAACAGGTCGATGTTGACCGCGCGCGCGACACTCGACTCCGGCGTGCGAACGGTGAGCGTCCGCGACGACTCGTCGTAGTGCCACCGCGCGTCGTCACCATCGACGGTGACGCGTCGAGGTCGAGCGACGTCACGGAACACGACTGTCCACGACCGCTGATGCAGCTGGCCCGGATAGGCGCCCACCGCGGGTCCGATCGTCAGGGTTTGTCCGGCGGCCATCACCTCGTGTCGAACCGTCGTCCAGCTGTACGCGCCGTGTTGGTAGCCGAAGCCCGACCCCGCGTCGTCGTATAGCCGAGTCGTGCTCGCCGCATCGCCATACGCCGTGACGATCAGATGGTCGCGCGGTCCCTCGGGGGTGTGAGTTGCCGGCGGTTGAGTCACCACCACAGCGCCCTGCCGAACGAAGACGGGGATCTGGTCGAGCGGTACCTCGAGCCGATGCGTCGACGGCCCGGCGAAGGTCTTGCCGGTGAAGTAGTCGACCCACTTGCCGGGCGGAAACCACACCGCGGTCCGCGCGGGATTGCCCGCCGAGGCGACCGGCCGGACGAGCACATCTCGCCCGACAGTGAACTCGCTGCCATGGTGGTACGCCGCGCGGGTGTCGGGCCACGACAGATACAGCGCGCGGTCGATCGGCAGTCCGGTGTCGTAGGCCTGCCGCGCGACTGTGTAGAGATAGGGCCCGAGTGCCTCGCGCAGCCGCAGAGCGTCTGCGGCAGCACGATCGGCCGGCTGCGGATACTCCCAGGGCAGTCGCGCCCCGTGGTTGGAGTGCAGCCGCAACAGCGGCTGGAACGCTCCGAGCTGGACCCAGCGGGCGTACATCGTCGGGTTGTCGACGGCACCGGAGCCACCCGCGGTGGCGCCACACATCCCGTGGACCGGCGCACCGTTGAAGCTGCCGATGTCGTCGCTGACGTACGGCAGGCCGACGTTGCCTTCCTCGGCGGTCAGCTTCGCCTCGAACCCGAGCATCGCCCAGGTCGCGCAGGTGTCGCCGGTAAAGTGAATCGCGTAGCGGTGCTCGGCGAAGATGCCGGGGCCTGGGCCCGCGACCGGGTCATCGCCCTGATGTGACCCGCCGACCCGCGAGAGCACGAGCCACCGATCGCCGCGCGCCGCGAGCTGGCCGGTCTCGAGTGAGTTGAACCAGGTATCCGGCGTCAGTCCGCCGACGCCGGCGACCGTCGCGTCACAACACCAGTCGAGCCACCACTCGTCGACCCCGTCCGCCAGCACCGCCGCCTGCAGCTGCAGGTACGCCTTGATCTGCTTTTCCTGCGTCAGGTCGAAGACATGGCATTGCCCGAGCGGATCGATCTGGGTCAGGGTGCAGCTCGGATCGATCTTCAACGGGCCGGTCTTTGCGACTGTCGCGGCGTACTTCGGGTCGGTGCTGTCGATCGAGGGGTGGATGTTGAGGGCGACGTTGATCCCCTGCCGATGCGCCCACGCGATGAACTGCTTGGGGTGCGGAAACAGCGAGGTGTTCCACTCCCAGCCGTTCCAGGAGAACGCCCGACCGCTGCCAACCACCGCGCCGGCAAGCACCGGGGCAAGCGGACTGAGCTGTCGCTTCCAGTCGGTGTCGACCGACAACGTGTCGAGCGGCACCTTGTTCTTGCGAAACTGACGCAACAGCGTCCGGTAGTCGGCGGCCGCGTACGGGTAATACCGCGAGAACCACACCCCGAACGCCGACCGCGGGAGCAGTGGAGCCGGTCCGCTCAGCGTCCGGAGGTCCGACAGCCCTCGCGCGTAGTCGTGGCCGTAGCCGAAGAAGTAGCCGTCCTGGTAGGACGACTGGACCGGGCGCGGTGCGTATCCGGGTGCGTGCGTGGTCAGCAGTGCGTCGGTCGAGTCGTCGAGGAGATACCAGCCGGCTCGCGTCAGCAGCCCGGGGTGCAACGCGACCGGACCTGCCTTGTCGTCCAGCGCGCGGATCCAACCACCGAGGTTTGAGTGTGCAGAGTTCCCGGGCGCGCTCGTGGCAGCCCAGCTCGGCTTCGCCGCCCAGCTGCCACCAGTCGCCCGGATGGAGATATCGCTCGGCGAAAGGTTGCCGCCGCCGATCCGGTACTGCAGCACGAGCTTCGACGTGCGGATCGTCAGTACGCCGTTGGCGATAGCCGATGTGTAGTCAGCAATCGGCGTGCGGTCCTGCGCGACCATCGTCGGAGCGTTCTGGAACTCACCCGTGGCGGAGTACTCCAGCCGGATCATCGTGGGGGTCAGCACTTCGAATCGGGCGTGCCCAGCGACGACCGCATGCAGCGGCCGAGCCACACGCGCGGCCGATCCATCCGCCGCGACGGGGAGTAGGGAGATCGTCGCCGCAACTGCGGCCAGACACAGAACGCGAATCCGCCTCACAGCGCGGGATTGTGCCGCACCACCCGCTGTTATCGATCTGCAATCGCCTCACCGCATGCTCAGCCACCACAAGGTCACGCAAGC
>DATAVE010000131.1:0-2013 GCA_036267875.1 Mycobacteriales bacterium | reverse complement strand
CGACCGCCGCTGTCCAACCGGCTGCCGACCGCCCACGACATGGGCCGCGAGCACCGCGTGATGACCGGCCTGTGGCCGACCGCCGTACCGGTCCCGAAGACCCTCGCGTTGTGCACCGACGAGGACGTGATCGGCTCGCCGTTCTACGTGATGGATCGCGTTGCCGGGCACATCGTCCGCGATGCGCTGCCCGAGGGTTACGCCGAATCGGCGGAGGAGCGGCTCGCCATTGCCACCGGGCTGATCGACGTCCTTGCCGACCTGCACGCGGTTGATCCTGCGGCTGTCGGGCTCGGCGACTACGGACGGCCGGACGGCTACCTCGAGCGGCAGATCCGTCGCTGGACGTCACAGTGGGCGGCAACGCGCGACGCCATCCAGGCGACCGGCAGTGATCTCGACCAGCTCGCTACTCGGCTAGCTGACGCCGTCCCGGCGTCGCCGACCGGCCCGATCGTGCACGGTGACTACCGGATGGACAACGTCCTGCTGGACCCGACGACGCCTGGCAAGGTGGCGGCGGTCCTGGACTGGGAGCTCTCGACGCTGGGCGACCCGCTCGCCGACCTCGGCCTGTTCTTCATCTACTGGCAGGACGCGGGGGATGAGACCAGCGAGTTGACCGCGGGGATTCTGCCGACCGTCACGACACTGCCCGGCTTCCCGAAGCGTCGCGAACTGCTCGATCGGTATGCCGATCGCAGCGGTCGGGATCTCTCGGAGATTCCCTGGTACGTCGGGTTCGCCTGCTTCAAGCTCGCCGTGATCGTTGCCGGCGTGGCTGCACGCGGCATGGCCGGCGCAATGATCGGCGACGGCTTCGTCGAGATGGCGGCGCGGATCTCACCCCTGGTCAACGCCGGCCACACCGCCCTCACCGACGGCCTCTAGCCAGCCTCGCCGCGGGCAATGTCACATTGCCCGCAACTGAATCGGACACTTCACCACCAACCAGGCGCCGTAGCGCGGGCAATGTCACATTGCTTGGCCCGCGCAGCATGGGGCGTTAGCGGAGGCTGAGGCCTCCGTCGATGACCCAGACCTGGCCCGTCACGTAGGTCGAGTCGACAAACGTCTGCACGACCTCGGCCACGTCGTCGGGCACCGCTGCACGCTGCATCGGTGCGACGAACTTGATCGCCTCGTGCAGGTCGCCCCACGCTGCCGTCCAAGGCGTGTCGACCAGACCCGGCGCGACAGCGTTGATGCGAATCGCGGGTGCGAGCGTGTTGGCGAGCAGCGCGGTGAGATGGTGCATCGCCGCCTTGCTCACGGCGTAGGGGACTGACGATCCGGTCGGGCGCACGCCCGCGACCGAGCCGACGTTGACGATGCAGCCGGCGCCTGAGTCGCGCAGATGTGGGATGGCGGCGACGGTGACCTGATACGTGCCGACGACGTTGACGTCGTAGAGCCTCCGAAAGATCTCGGGCGTCGCGGTCTCGAAGTCGTCATGCGGGATCCGCACAGTAATACCGGCGTTGTTGACGAGTACGTCGAGCCGGCCGAAGCGCGCGACTGTCTCGTCCACCATGCGCTGGGCGTCCGTTGGGTCGGAGATGTCGCCCTGGATGTAGTGGGTGCGCTCCTCGCCGAGCTCGGCCACCATTGCCTTGCCGGCGTCGACTGATTTTGCCGAGTTGATCACCACTCGAAGGCCCTCGCGGACGAACCGTTCGACGACAGCCTTGCCGATACCCGACGTCGAGCCGGTGACGAGTGCAACGCGTTCGCTCATGCCGAACACGCTGGCACATTCGCGTCCACAGCCGCAGATCCGGGGCGCTTCGTCCACACCGTCCGGCGCCGCTAGCCCCGGCTGTCAGACGTCGCCGAGACCTTCATCGCGCCGGTGAGGGCCGGCCAATCGACGAGCGGAGCAAGCGATGGACACCTACGTGACCGTGCAAGGCAATCTCACTGCTGATCCCGTGCCGACGACCACGGCCTCCGGCGCCAGCCTGGTCAAGATTCGGGTGGCATCCAACTCGCGCCGCCTCGACAAGCTAACCG
>DATAVE010000130.1:0-3485 GCA_036267875.1 Mycobacteriales bacterium | reverse complement strand
GGCGAGCATCCGGGCCGTGTTCGGGGTGACGGCCACACCTTCGAGGAAGGCGTAGCAGGTGTCGCCGGCTTCCAGCTGTGCGATCAGGTCGGACAGGTGCGTGAGGACCGTGACCTGGGTGGGTTCGCCGGCGGTTTCGGGGAGCTGCCCGGCGTTCATGGCGAGGGTGGCGAGTTCGACGAGTGCGTCGGCGTTGCGCTTCGGTGGGGTGCGCTCATCCACCTCGCCTGCCTTGAGCGCGAGCGGGTAGAGGGCTTTGCGCAGGATCGCGGCGCCGACCCGGTCGAGCATCCCATCGACGCGGACCATCTCATCGATGGTGTCGGTGAAGTTGAGGTAGCGGCCTTCGCGGCGGCGTACTGCGCGTTCCTCGGCGCTCTCGTTCAGGCACAGCTTGTCGGCGAGCTCCCGCAGGCCGCGGGCCATCAGGGTGGGGTCGGCGTAGCGGGCGACGTCGAGGAGCTCTTTCTCTGCGTGGTCGCGCGCTTCCGCGGTGGGGAGCTTCGGCAGGAACGAGGTGATGACCTTCGCCTGGTCCTGGGTCGCCTCACCGGCGAGCATCGCTTCCACGATCGCCGGGCGGGTCGGGTAGCTGCGGGCGACCTGCAGCCGCGAGCAGGCGTCGGCTTGTGAGAGCTGGTGGTCTTCGACCATCCAGGCGCGGGTCGAACGGCCGCACTCCGATGTCGTCGCATCCCGCACATCGATCACTTGCAGGCGACGGGCGAGCACCCCGTCCAACCGGCGGCGCAGCGTCAACAACATTCCAGTCGACTCCACCAGCAGCGAGTCCGGCAGAGAGTGCGCGTCGTCGCTGACCAGGCGCGCAATGACCTCAGCGAGGTCTTGCGTGTTCTGGTCGAGCACCGTCACTCCTCGAGGATCGAACGTATGTTCGAATCATAGTGCCTCGGTCGGACAAGAGCAAGCGAAAAACCGTTGCAATATAAGGAAAACTTATCCACAGGTAACTCGGTCGGGACCGGCCCCGGACCTGCGCGGATAACGCCCCTCGCTGGAAATGAGAATGGTGCTCCCCTAGGGTTCAGGACGTGACCGATGCGGCCGCTCTCGGGGTCGCCGAGCTGCTCGTCGCCCGGGCAAACGACAGCGACATCGGACTGCTGTACGGCGACCAGGCCTGGACCTGGCGCGAGGTCATCGCCGAGTCCAGCGCGCGCGCCGCCTGGCTGACCGAGACCCTCGATCCGGCGAAGCCGCTCAACATCGGGCTGCTGCTCGACAACACCCCCGACTTCGTGTTCACCCTCTTCGGCGCAGCGCTGGCCGGAGCGTGCGTCGTCGGCATCAACGCGACCCGCCGCGGTGCCGAGTTGCAGCGAGACATCGACCACACCGACTGTCAGCTCGTGCTGACCGACAGCCGGCTCGCCGAGCTGCTCGACTCCGAGCACCTGCTGGTTGAGGACGAGCCGTGGCGGGCGCACCGCACGGCTCTCCTGCCAAGTCGACTCCCCGATCCCTCGTCATTGCTGCTCTTGATCTTCACGTCAGGCTCGACATCAGCCCCGAAGGCGGTACGCCGCTCGTCCGGCCGGATCACCGCAGCAGCGAACCTCGGCTTCCCGAAAACCGACACGCTCTACATCTCGATGCCGCTGATCCACGGCAACGCGCTGTTCGGCGCGCTGTTCCCAGCGCTCACCGCCGGCGCGCGGGTCGCGCTGCGCGATCGCTTCTCGGCGAGCGGCTGGCTCGACGACGTACGCCGATACGACGCGAACTTCACGACCACGGTCGGCCGGGCTCTGTCCTACATCCTCGCCACACCGCCCAGCGCGCAGGACCACGATCACAAGCTTCGGATCGTCCTCGCTCCCGAGAGCTCGCCGCGCGACGCGAGCGACTTCACCGCCCGGTTCGGCGTGCCGGTGGTAACCGGCTACGGCCAGAGCGAAGGCGGCGTCACGCTGCTGCCGAGCCGCCGCCACGGCGCGCTGGGCCGCGCGCCCGAAGGCACCGACATCGCCGTCGTCGACCAGGTGACGGGTGAGGAGAAGACCGTCGCCGACATCGACGAGAACGGCCTGCTCCGCAACCCCGAGGCCGCGATCGGCGAGCTGGTACGCCGCGACTCGACAGGTGCCTTCGAGGGCTACTGGGCGAACTCCGAAGCGGACGAGACCAGGCTGCACGACGGCTGGTACTGGTCCGGCGACCTCGCCTATCGCGATGCCGACGGCGTGTTCTTCTTCGCCGGACGCGCGGGTGACTGGATCCGGGTCGACTCCGAGAACTTCGCCTCGGCGCCCGTCGAGCGAATCATCGATCGTCACGACGACGTGGCCGCTGTCGCGGTCGTCGGCGTCGCCGACACCCACAACGGCGACCAGGTGCTCGCCGCCGTGCAACTCGTGGAGGGCGCCGACTTCGATCCCGGCGCGTTCGGCGACTGGCTCCGTGCCCAGGCCGACCTCGGTACGAAGTGGTCGCCGAAGTTCATCCGGGTTGCGCCATCGCTGCCGACCGTCGCGCACGACAAGACCGACCGGCAGCGGATCAAGCGTGACGCATGGGCGACCACCGACGCGGTGTGGTGGCGGCCGACTCGCGATACGGACTATCAGCTGATGACCGACGCCGACCGCAACGCGCTGTACGACGAGTTCGCCGCCAACGAGCGCGGCGCACTCGCTCCCGCGAGACCGGCCGCATCGCGAAGCCGCAAGGCCCTCGCCGCGGGGTTCACCGCGTGGTTCGCGAACCGTGACCGTGCGGTCCCGCAGATCAGCGTCGAGCGCCCACAGCCAGGCCTGTCCAGCGACACCTTGCTGCTCGAGGTCGACGGCGCGGGATACGTTGCGCGGCTGCCACCGCAAGGTCCGGGACTCTTCCCCGACTACGAACTGCAGCGCCAGGCCAGCGTTCAGCGGGCGGTCAGTGAGGAGGGCATCCCGTCGGCGTTACCGCTCGCAATGGAGACCGACCTCAAGTGGCTCGGCTCACCGTTCCTGCTGATGCCACGCATCGCCGGACACACACTCACCACGAACCCGCCGTACCTGACTCATGGCTGGCTCGCCGAGACGTCGCCGGAGAAGCAAACCGCGATGTTCCGCCGGTTCATCGACATGCTCGCGCGAATCCACCGCCTCGACACCTCCGCTGTAAGTGACGCGACCACGGGCGGCGGGCCGTCGCTAGAGGGCGTCGTCGACTACTGGGACGCCTACCTCGACTGGGCGACCGACGACGACGGCGCCAAGACGATCTACCGCGACGCGATTGCCTGGTGCCGCGCCAACGTCCCAGCCGATCCGCCGCCGACGGTCCTGCTGTGGGGCGACCCGCAGCTGCAGAACCTCGTCGTCGCCGACGACCACGAGATCGCCGCGGTGCTCGACTGGGAGATGTCGGGCCTCGGTCCTGCCGAGCTCGATCTGTCGTGGTTCCTGACATTGCACGAGCACGCCGCGGAGACCGCCGGCACCGACCTGCCCGGCTATCCAGGACGCGCGACGATC
>DATAVE010000129.1:0-23286 GCA_036267875.1 Mycobacteriales bacterium | reverse complement strand
GAGTCGTGGCGCAGGTCGTTGATCATGAAGATCCGGTTGCCGATCGCGACCAGCACGACGCCGAGCAGACCGGCGCTCGCGACGTAGGGCAGCTGCTTGGCGACCAGTGACTCACCGGAGACGCCGTACCAGCCGATGAACAGCGCCACCAGGCCGGCGGCGATGAACAGATAGCCGAGATAGGGCCTGATGCCCTCGATCAGCCAAGCGAAGCCGACCGAAGGCGTGACCTCGACCCGATCCGGGTCAGGCGTCCTCGTCGAAATGGCGCGGGCGGATGCCATCGTCTCCAGTCCCTTCGTCAGACCGTGGGGAACCGAGCAGGTGTACGGAATCTTCCGATGATCGAAAGCAGTGCAACAAAGAACAGCGGGAAGAACCACAGCAGTCGGTGGCTCGCCCCCTTGAGCTGATCCGAGGCGTTCTGCGGTGCGGATGCGACGACCGGCGGCTGGCTGCTACCGGGGACAGGGCTAGTCCTGATGCCGGGACCGGTTGGCGGGATCGGACCGCCGGTGTTGATGCCCGGGCCGGTGTCGCCGGTCGGGCTGGTCACCGGTGTCGAGGCACCGGGCGTGGGAATGGTCGAGGTCACGCCGCCGGGCTGGGCCAGGCTGACCACGCCGACCTGACCGAGCGCGACCTGACCGTGGTAATGCCCGTCGAGGGCCAGGCTCACGCCGGCGCACGGATCGACGGGTAGGACCGCGAGCTGCGGCGGGCACGGGATGCCGGTCGGCGGCGCGATCGTGATCGGCTTGATGCCGCTGAGGTCGTGGTCGAAGGTCAACAGCAGGCCCGACGCCGCAACGGTGTGACCGGTGTCGCCATTGCTGCTCTTCGCCTGTGCGAGCGACAGGTGGATGCCGGCCTTGCCGAGGATCTGGTTCACCAGCTTCTGCACGAGCGCGATGAGGTTGCCCGGCAGCGCCTTGCCCGCGATGTGGATGCCCGACCCGTCGATCGTCGCGGGCTGACCGAGCGCCCTGACGTCCGTCAGGACCGTCGAGGTCGTGTCCTTAGCCGGCTTTCCGGGCTTGGAGACCACGACGGTCGTTGACTTCAGCGTGCCGACGCTCAGCAGCTTGCCGCCGAGGTCGATGTCCGACACCAGCGCGGTCGCGGTCGTCGTCACGCCATCGGCGTTCGCGACCTGGGTCGTCGATGTGTTGGACGAGCCGATGGACAGCAAGCCGGCAATGCCGATGTTCTCGTCGTTGACGATCGCCGACGTGTTGTATTGATTGGCGATCGAGTTCGCGCTCGCGGCGCCAAGACTGAAGCCGCTGGAGTCGAACGACGCCTGCGCCGCGTGGGTGCCGATCACAGGAGCCTTGGCGGTCGGGGTCGCCGGGTAGACAGCGTGCGCGTCGAGCGGGTCCGGCGGCGGGAAGTTCTGGATCAGTCCGCCGGTGAGCGTGCCGATCGGGATCTCCGCGCACGTCGCGGCGCCGGCGATCAAGCAGATCAGGCCAGGAATGCCACCGAGCCCATTGAGGTTGCCGATGTGGCCGTCAGCCTGCGAGGTGCCGAAGCTGTCGAGCTCGGTGTCGGACTCCGGCGTGCGGACGTCGAACGGGTCCGGAAGCGAGGACAGCTCAGGGTTCTGCTGGAAGGCGATCTGAATGCCGATCGCTGTCGCGGCAGTCGAATACGTGTAGTCGGGCGGCGCGGGTGGGGCTGGCTTGTCCGAACCGCTTGCGCCGGCTGATCCGGCGCCTGCGATTCCGGCGATCGCGATGCCGGTCGCTGCCAGCCAGGCCAGCACCCGACCTCGGCGGCGGAGCGCGAGGCTGGTCGCCGTCACGTTGCTCCCTCGCTGGACTTGCCCTGTGGCGAGGCTCACAATACTCAATCATGCCGCGTCTGACGTCTCTGTCTAGCCCGACACTCCAAACCCGGCCACAGCCCGGTTCCACACGTGCCGCGAGGCGGCGCCGTGGAACTGACGCGCGTGTCGCATCCCGATTGTGGCGGGGCCGTTGGCCCTCCGTCGTGGCGCTCGCGTCGATCGCGATCCTCACCGGATGTGGGACGCGACTGTCGGACTCGGCATTCAGTCAGTACACGGTCAATCCGTCCAGTGCCCCGCAGACCGGCGGCATCACGCCGATCCAGACGCCAGGCGACACGGCGCCGAGCAGCCAGCCCGGCGACATCACGCCGACCGGCGTCCCGTCGACGGGCGGTTCACCTGGGTCGATCACGGCCCCAGGAGGTCCGACCACCGGCCCCAAGCCGACGACGAGCAGCTCGAGTGGCGGTCAGCAGCAGGCGAACTTCGCGTCTGACACGGGTGTCACGGCGAACACGATCAACGTGTGCAACGTCGTCACCGAGGGCGGACCGTTCGGCCCATACCAGTTCACGCCGAGCTACTACGGCGCCGCCGCGTACTTCGCCTACCTCAACGCGCACGGCGGCATCAACGGCCGGCAGGTCAACTTCACGACCCACCCCGACGACGGCTCGGACTCAGGCGACCTCGCCCAGATCCACACCTGCATCGACACGGACAAGGCGTTCGCCTTCGTCGCCAACAACATCTACGAGTACGCCGGAGCGCCGTACGTCTATCAGAAGGGCGTACCCGACATCGGCAGCCAGCCGATCTCGACGTACTACTACAAGTACCCGAACCTGTTCTCGATCGACGGCCTCAACCAGCCGCACAACGGCAAGACCCTCGGCCTCAACGGCTACGCCTACCGGTGGGACGAGGAGGCGACCTTCTTCAAGGAGAAGGAGCACGTCACCCACGCCGGCATCGTCTACTACGACCAGGCCAGCTCCCGGTACGGCGCGAACGAGCTCGTGCAGGACTTCGAGCAGGCCGGCGTCAAGGTCACGCAGTACCAGGTCAACCTGGGTCTGCCGAACTTCGCCTCAGCGGTCGCGCAGATGAAGGCCGACGGTGTCGACCTCGTCGCCGATGCCGTGGATCTCAACGGCACCCAGAAGCTGTGCCAGGCGATCGAGCAGAACACCCCGTTCGAGGACCAGATGAAGGTCCACCTCTCGACGATCTCCGACTGGGCGCAGAGCCTCGGTACGGATCTCGCCGGAACCCCGAAGTGCCTGGCGAAGAGCTGGACCGACGGATACGTCGCGAACTTCGACGACCCGTCCAACCCGGAGGCCGTGAAGTTCCAGGCCGCGATGAAGCAGTACTTCCCGAGCGATCTCGCCCACAACCACGAATGGGCGTTCGAGGGCTGGATCGGCGCCGAGTGGTTCACCGAGGCGGCGCAGTCCTGTGGCGCGGACCTCACCCGCAAGTGCGTCATCGCGTACATGAACAACAAGCCCGACTTCGGCGGCGACGGCACGACAGTGCCGTACGTGAGCTTCCGGCCGTACGCCCCGAGCTTCTACGACAAACCGACCAAACACTGCGTGTCCGCGGCGCAGTGGTCGATCGCCCAGAACACTTGGGTGACCCGCGCGAATCCCGCGACCACCTGCTACATGGTCAAGGGATACAAGTTCGCGATCACCGAACCTACGTAGTCGCGAAGATCAACCGTGCCGCCGTCGCAACAGCAACGTCGACCGGTACGTCGTCGCTCAAGTAGGAGCTCAGTCGCTCCAACATGGCCAACATCCCGAGGCCGGCGACCCTTTCGTCGACGCGCGATGCAAGTGCAGGGTCGATGACGGCCGCCAGCGCCTTCGCCAGCGGGCCGAGTGCGTCGCTCGCCACTGCCTGCATCAACGGGTCGGGATCGCGGTTGTCCAGCCACACCCGGATCACCGGACCGTCGTCGTGGTAGACCCCGACGAAGTCAGCCACCCAAGACTCCAGGGCCGCGGACTCGATCGGCCGCGGCAACGCCTCGAGTGCAGCCGTCAGCCCGCGGATACGTTCGGCGCACTCCACCGCGAGTCGATGCAGCAGGTCTTCCTTGTTGCGGAAGTAGAGATAGAACGCGCCGTGCGAGGTACCGGCGACGGCGACGATGTCGTCGATGCGCGCGGCTGCGTAGCCGTACCGGCGAAAGCACTCGCGACCCGCGGCGAGGATTCGGCGCAGCGTGTCCTCGGCGCGCCCGCGTCCCGCACGGGGGGCATCGCGATCACCCGCGGGAAGCCACGCGGGCGGCTGCGCCATCGCGGCAGCGTATCGAGAGGGCGCCGTGGCGGTCACTGACGCGATCGTGGCGACGACGGTCACCGATCGACGTGACCAGCTGCTCGAGCACGCCCTCGTCGTACTGTCGCGCCGTAGCTACGCCGACACCCGGGTCGAGGACATCTGCGCGTCGGCAGGAGTCTCGCGCGCGACCTTCTACCGCTACTTCGAAGGTAAGGACCAGCTCTTCGACACGCTGATCGACCTGATGATGACCGAGGTCCTCGAGACCGCTGCGCACCTCGGCGCCGTCACTCCCGATGCTGAAGGCCGCGCCACCTTGGCGCACTGGCTCGCAGACCTGGTCTCCATCACCGAGCGTTGGGGGCCGCTCGTGGACGAGGTCAACATGCTCCGCGTCAGCAACCCGGAAGCGCGGGCGAGGGCAGTCGTCATGACTGGGCGCTTCGCCGATCTGCTCGGCGAGCGCTTCGCGGCCGGGGGCGTGAAGAGCGTCGACCCAACGATGGCAGCGCTGGCGATCATCGCCATGACTGACCGTACGGCGCACCAGGTCAGAACCTGGAACATCGACCTCGACCGCGAGTCGGTCGTCGATGCCCTCGCCACCCTCGCCATGCGAATGCTGCACCCCATGGCAGGCTGACGAGTTATGGCTGGATGCGAACACGCCCCGATCACCGAGCAGGACGGGATTCTCACCGTCACGCTCAATCGGGTGGAGAAGCACAACGCGATCACCCCGGAGATGACGGCTGCGTTGTGGGAGGCACTCGAGCTGCTCTCGATGCGCGACGATCTGCGTTGCCTCGTAATCACCGGGACCGGCAAGTACTTCACCGCCGGGATGGACCTCTCGACCCAGGTCGGCTCGAGCCCGGGCAATCCCGAGACCGAGGCGCAGCATCCGGGCTGGAACTTCCGCCGCAACTACCGCAGCCATCACCTGCTCTATGACGAGATCGAGTCGATCGAGAAGCCGGTGATCATCGCCTGGCAGGGCACAGCGCTCGGCGCCGGCGTCGAGATGGCGGTGTCGTGCGACTTCCGGTTCTGCACTCCGCATGCCCAAATGGGGCTACCCGAGGTCAACATCGGGGTGATGGCAGGCAGCGGCGGGACCAGCCGGCTGACCAGGATCGTCGGGCCGGCGTGGGCCAAGTACATCGCCATGGCCGGGATGCGAGTCGACGCGGACCGGGCCCTCGCCATAGGCCTCGTGCATGACATCTTCCCGGCCGAGACCTTCCTCGACGACGTCTACGCCTTCTGCCGCAAGCTGACCGCGATCTCCCCCGACGTACTCGGGGTCGCGAAGCTAGCGATCGACATGTACGCCGACGTCGACCGCACCACGCAGCGGCACATCGACCGAATCGCGGTGCACGGACTGGTGCAGTCGGGCGAGTTCGACAAAGCGCGTGAGCGCTTCAGCTAGAGGAAGACTGTTTCGCTGCGCAATAAGATTGCGAGCGAGATGTCGAGTGGGGTCAGCGGGACGAGCATTGCCGTCGCTGTGCCCTGCGCGGTCGGCGCGGCGATTGCCTTCGCGATCGCAAACGTCGAGCAGATGCGCGCTGCGCGTCGCACCGAGGCGCCGTCTGAGGTCAGCGCGACTCTGCTCGTCCGGCTGGTCAAGGATCGCGGCTGGCTGATCGGCCTTGCCACATCGGTCGGCGGCTTCGGTCTGCAGGCAGTCGGACTGTTTCTCGCGCCCGTCGTACTCGTCCAGCCGCTGATCGTCACCGAGCTGCTTTTCGCACTTCCGCTCGCCGCCTGGTATGCCGGAAGCCGGCTGGGCAGACGCGAGTGGGGCGGCGCGGTCCTCGTGGCGGTGGGCATCACCACGTTCGTCCTCATCGGCAATCCGTCCGGCGACAGCAGCCACATCACGACGACTGCGACGTTTGGGATCAGCGTCTTCACCGGCGGCGGTGTTGCGATCCTCGTTGCCGTCGCCGAGTCATTCGCCAGTCGCCCAATGATCAGAGCCGGCGGCTTGGCGCTCGCATCGAGCGCGTGCTTCGGCATGCTGTCGGTGATGACGAAGGTCGTCGGCCGGCAGTTCCAGCACGACCACATTCGCGCGCTGGCCCACTCACAGCCCTACCTGCTCGCGGTGTTCGCCATCACCGGACTGCTGCTCTCCCAGACCGCATTCCGCATTGCGCCGTTGTCCGTGTCGCTGCCGTTGATCGACATCGGGGAGCCCGCGATCGCATCGTTGCTGGCCGTCCTGGCGCTCCACGAGCGCCTCGACCTCGGCTCGGGTACGGCGATCGGCGTAGCGCTCTCGGCCACCGCCGCCACTCTCGGGGTAGTTGTCCTCAACTCATCGCCGCTGGTTCACGACGCGCAAGCAGAGGTGACAGCCCAGGTGCTGAAGGTCACCACCGCCGAGCCCAACGATAGTGG
This sequence comes from Mycobacteriales bacterium, assembly GCA_036267875.1. Taxonomy (GTDB): domain Bacteria; phylum Actinomycetota; class Actinomycetes; order JAFAQI01; family JAFAQI01; genus DASZTV01. Next base: position 16,778 of record DATAVE010000129.1, on the reverse strand, counting down.
CCTAAAAACGCCCGAATAAGGCCACGAACGTTGGGCTCGACGCTAGGGGACGGCGATGGCGGCGAGCTTGGCCCGCAGGTAGTCGCCAGCGGCCACCGGCTCGTGCTCGACGACCCCGATCGGCGGCGGGACGCTTCGGATGATCGCCGCCGGATCGGCCTCGTGGAAGTAGACCAGCGACATCAGGTCCTCGTCCGGCGCTGACGCATCGGGGGCGAGCACCCGGTGGCGGTTCGACAGCCAGCGGTCGCCGGTCCACCGCGCCATCAGGTCACCGATGTTGACGGTGAGAGCGCCGTCGACCCACGGCGCATCCGCCCACTCGCCGTCCTTGCCGAGCACCTGCAGTCCGCCGGTGCCGAGCTGACGGTCGAGGATCGTGAAGGTCCCGAAGTCGGTGTGCGACCCGATCCGCAACTGGCCGGGCACCGGCGCACCAACATCGTGCAGCGCGGGGTACCAGTGCGTGTAGAACGACCAGGTGGGATGACCGGCGAAGTCGAGGAAGCGCCGCTCGCCGAGGCCGAGAGCGACTGCGGCGATCTCGAGCAGCTCGTCGACCAACGCCCGCATCTTCTCGACGTACGTCGTCACAGCAACTCGGTAGTCGGGAACCTCATCGGGCCAGATGTTCTCGGTGAACCACTCGCGATCGATCGCCTCGTCGCCGGTCGCTGCGAAGCAGGCGATGTTGTAGGACTCCTTGAGGTCCGGCGGTGCCGTAACGCCCTCATCGGAGTTGGCGTTGGCCTCCGCTCCGAGTGGAGTCCAGCCACGCGGCAGCCAGCTCTCGCCGCCGACCTGCGAGCGGTAGCGCTCCTTCACCGCGGCCGGCAGTTCGAAGAACCGCCGTGAGGTCTCGCGAACCGCCTCGCACAACGCTCGGTCAACGCCGTGATTGGTGATCAGCAGAAAGCCGATCTCCCGCAATGCGACATCCACCGCACGGGCGACCTGCTCGCGCCCGGCTTCGCTGCCGGCGAACCAGGGCCCGAGGTCGATCACCGGGACCGCGGACGCGGAAGTCGTGCCCATCGCCGAACGATATCGGGGAGGTCAGCGGTCGAAGCGTGTCGAAGCGCTCGACCATGAACCGCCGCCTGACGACTGCGCTAGTTGCCGCCGGCCTGCTCGTTGCCACGGCCGGCACCGGGTTGATTGGCAGCGCGTCAGCCGCCGACAAGAACGGGTCACACGTCACGGCATCGCCGACCGCAGACCCGGGCTGGACGGTCGCGGACTCGCTGCCCCATGTCGCGAACGGCCACCGACCCGGTCCCGACATCCTTTACGCGAAGCCGGCCGTCGCGCCGCAGCTGGAGAACCGCGGCATCTGGAAGGCGCCCCCGACCCTCGTGTCCGGCACCTCTGCGTACCGCGACGGCGAGTGGATGTACCAGGACTACCTCTACGACGACCACGGTGCGCTGGGCGTCCTCGACCCGACCACGCCGTACAAGCTCGTCGACTTCCTGTTCTCGACGACCGCGGGGACCTACACCTATCCGACCGCGAAGAAGTACGCCGACAACGCCGCCGACCTAGTGGAGTTCCGGACCAAGCCGCTCGAGGATGCAACCGCATTCCGGGTCACCCTCAACAGCCTGACCGACCCCTCGCTGGTCGGCTTCACGATCGCGCTCGGTGACTCGACCCACTCAAGACAGTGGCCCGACGGCGCCGGCGTCAGCTCTCCCGCAGCGTACTTCGTGACCGTCCACGGACACAGCGCGACCATGACCGACGCGGCAACCGGCAAGGTGCTCGCTCCCGCACCGAGCGTCGCGGTCAGCGTGCACCGACGACAGTTCACCGTCGAGGTGCCGCACCAGGCGTGGAACCCTGGTGCCAGCACCGTGCGGATGACCGTCGGCGTCGGACTCTGGAACACCGCACACGACACCTACCTGAAGCCCGCTATCGGTCCGGCGACCGCGACGACTCCAGGCGGCGCCGGCCCGACGGCCGACGCGATCGTCAACGTCGGCCCGCGCTACCACGAGCCGTGGCCGGACATCCACGCGCCGACGGAGACGATCGCTGACACCGCGGCAGGAGGCTTTGTGCAGGGCGCGATGTGGCGCGAGCACGAGCAGGCCACCGAGCTCGCCCTCGGCTCGGTCACGCCGTTCCATGCCGAGGTCAGCTTCGCGAAGCTGCATCACGACATCACCGACAACTCCGACATCCCGACGTCGGGCCCGATGGACCGCATCCTGGCGAGTCACTATTCCTTCGGCCAAGGCCTCAATCCAGACGGTGTCTGTAGCGAGCTGGTCGGCGGCGTCAATCTCGGGTCGTCATGCAAGGGCCGGTTTGTCGGCAACCTCCAGCCGTACAACATCTACCTGCCGCCCGGACCGGCCCCCGCTGGTGGCTACGGACTCACGCTGCTGTTGCACTCGCTGTCCGCCAACTACAACCAGTTCGCCACGAGTGCCGACCAGAGCCAGCTCGCCAATCGTGGCCTCGGCTCCATCGTGATCACGCCCAACGGCCGCGGGCCCGACGGCGGGTACGCCGGAATCGCCGAGGCCGACACGTTCGAGGTGTGGAACACGGTCGCCCATCTCTATCGGCTCGATCCCTCGTGGACCGATATCAGCGGCTACTCGATGGGTGGCTTCGGTACATATCGGCTCGCTGAACGCTGGCCGGACCTGTTCGCGCGCGCGTTCTCGGTCGTCGGCGAGGCGAGCCCGGCATCGGGCCTGCCATCGCTTCGCAACGTCCCGATGCTGGCCTGGAACGCGACTGCCGACGAGCTGGTGCCGATCACCGACACGGTCCAGAACACCTCGGAGCTGACCAAGGACGGCCTGCGGTACGTCGAGGACGTGTTCACGCTGTCCGACCACCTGACGCTGGCGACCAACGACCAATACGGACCGGGCGCCGAGTTTCTCGGCACGCATCGCATCGACGCGAATCCCGCGCACGTGACCTACGTTGTCGACCCATCGGGTGATTCGACGCTCGGTCGCGTCGTGGCCAACCACGCGTACTGGCTGTCGGGCCTGGCCGTCCGCAAACACGGCGCGATCGGGACCATCGATGTCCGCTCACAGGGCTTCGGTGTCGGCGATCCGAAGCCGTCGGGCGAGAAGCTCGGCGCGGGAGCGCTCACCGGTGGGACGAAGGTGGCCATCCCCTACGTGCAGTTCAACCAGACCTGGGGTGCAATACCGAAGACCGCCAAGCGCGACGTACTCGACGTCACCGCGACGAACATCTCGCGAGTCGTGATCGACGTACATCGAGCCCACGTCGACTGCGACGTCAAGGTCCACGTAAAGAGCGACGGCCCAGTAACGATCACCCTCAGCGGCTGCGACCGCACCCTCACCTCGAAGTAGCCGCGCAGGGCGGCCGTGGGAGGATTTCTTGGGGCCGACGCGCATATGAGGCACACATCCTGATGAGAGCAACCCACCTGGCAGCAGCTGCTGTCCTCGTCGCGGCACTGGCGGCAGGCTGCTCATCCAACTCCTCAGGGAACCAGCCGATTGCGATCATCGGCGGCGGCACTACTTCGGCGTCCGCGCTGGTCGGCGACATGCTGCGGCCGCCGACACCTGAGCCCGCCATCGAGCTCGAGGACACCGCCGGCAGTAGCTACGACCTCCGTAAGGAGACGGCCGGCAAGATCGTGCTGGTCTACTTCGGCTACACCCACTGCCCCGACATCTGCCCGACGATCATGGCTGACGTCGCAGAGGCACTACGTCAGTCGAGCGCGGCTGTCCGCGGCCACGTCAAGGTCGCGTTCGTCAGCGTTGATCCGGTCCGCGACTCGACGACCGTGATCCGCAAGTGGCTCAACCACTTCAATCCATCGTTCATCGGTCTGCGCGGCACGATCCAGCAGATCATCTCGGTGCAGCACGCCCTCGGCATACCTGCCAGCCAGGTACGCGCGCACAGCTTGCACGGCTACACCGTCGTGCACTCGGCCGAGCTGCTGGAGTTCACGCCGGACCACCTTGCGCACCTGGTCTACACCGAGGGCCCGACCACGATCCAGGACATCAAGCACGACCTCGCGACCCTGGTCAACGAAAGGAAATGGGGCGCGTGAGGCTGCGCCGCCTCGCCCCCGCACTCGTCGGCCTCGCCTTCGCCGCGACGGCCTGTGGCGGCAGTTCGGCAGGGTCGCTGCAGATCACCAACACCTCGCTCGACGTCACGGGTGGTCACGCAGAGGTGGGCGACCTGTCGATCACCCATGCCTACATCCCCGCACCCGCCACGCCATCGCTTGCAGCCGCCTACTTCACAGTCACCAACAGCGGACCGTCGGCAGACCAGTTGCTGCGGGTGACCTCGAACGACTTCGACAACGCGAGCCTGCACCGCTACGCCACCACCCCGGACGGGGCCGAGCGGATGATCGCGGTGCCGTCAGGCGCCACCGTTCCCGCTTACGGGCAGCTCACGTTGACGCCTGGCTCGTATCACCTGATGCTTCAGCGCCCGACCAAGGCACTGCGCAAGGGCATGACCGAGCAGCTCACTCTCGACTTCGCTCACGCCGGCGCGGTCAGCCTCGTCGTCCCTGTCGTCGCGGACACCGGCCTACCCGGTTCGGCGGCCGCCTCGATCGACCAGATGCCGGGAATGTCGATGCCGGGTACGCCGACGGCAGGCACGATCGGCAGCCAGTTCTCACCGCCCAACCAGTCCCTGCCGAAGCTGACCGTCGGCCGCCTCGTCTCGACCTGGTCGTTCCATGTCTGGTCGGCACTCGCGGCCGCCATACTGCTGATCGGCTACCTGCTCGGCTGGCAGGCCGCTCGCCGTCGCGGCGCGGCGTGGCAGGCCCGCTCGGTCGCATCGTGGTGCGCGGGCATCGCCGTACTCGTCTTCACCACGCAAGCCGGACCGCGGGTGTACGACGACGCGCTGTTCTGGGTGCACATGGTCGGCCACCTGCTGCTGGTGATGGTGGTGCCCGTACTGCTCGTGATGGGACGTCCGCTCGACTTGATCGCGGCGGCCCTCCCACAGTCGCGGGCCGAGCGGTTCGACCGGGCGTTGCGCGGACGGCTCGGCTCGGTCGTGACCAATCCGGGCGTGGGACTCGTGCTCTATACCGCGGTGATCGTCGGCACCCATCTCACCGGCTTCATGAACCAGACGATGCTGCATCCATGGCTGACCGGCCTCGAGCAGGTGATGTACGTCGTCGCAGGCACGCTGTTCTTCCTGCCGCTGATCGGCGACGCACCGATCCGCTGGAAGCTTTCGGCACCGTTACGCATGGCGATGCTCGTCGTCGCGATGCCGGTCGACACCTTCACCGGTGTCGTACTGGGCCAGACCGACAAGTACCCCTGGCCAGCGATGGCCGCGATGCATCCGACGTGGGCGCCAAACCTGCTCACCGACCTGCACGCAGGCGGCGCGATCATGTGGGTCGGCGGCGACGCGATCATGGCGGTTATGTTCGGCGTTGCCGCGGTCAGCTGGGCGCGGACCGCCGGATCGGGCAACACCTCCGACCTCGGCGGCTGGCTCGACTCAGCCCGAGCGAACTACCAGCACGACCTGGTCGGTGACGATGCACCGGCAGAGAATCCTGACAGTGACGAGGCGCTCGCGGCGTACAACGCCTATCTGCAAGGTCTCGGACGCTAGCGCCGGTACTCGTTGTGGGCGGCGGCCGTCGCGACATCTTTCGGATACGTCCGCATCGCCTTGAACAGGTAGAAGGTGCTGACGACCAGCGGGACCAGCATGACCAAGAACGTCCAGCTCAGCGCGTGCTTCCCGCCGCCGAACACCACGTCAGACACGACGCCGAACAGCATCGGTGCCAGCGCTTGTGCCGCGGTCCGCAGAAAGGTCCGAATGCCCTCTGCGCGACCCCACAGCTGCGGCGGCATGATGTCGAGCCGCGCAGCGTTGAGCGGCGGGTTCTGCATCGACAACCCGAACGCCGCAAGGATCAGGTACGGCAGCGCGTGCAGCGGGTGGTGGGTGAGCAGTGCGGGGATGAACGCGACTGTGGCAATCGCCGATCCCACGGCAGCGACGAAGACACGTGAGTTGAGGAACCGGCGGCGCAGCATGCTGTCGCCGAGCCGACCGCCGACGAGTACGCCGACGATCGCGCCGATACCGACGACGAGGATCAGGAAGTTCGCGAGCGCGGTGTTGACGCCGTATTGCTGTTGCGCCATCTCGACACCGAACGTCTGCACACCGGTCAGATAGAAGTAGCCACACGCGCTCGCGATGATCATCACGACGTTCGTACGGATCGACATGATGTAACGCGACGCCTGCCAGAACCCCATCAGCCGTGGATCCTGATCGAGTACCTGGTCGTGCTCGGGCTCAATCCCCTTGCGGCGCGAGACGTCGTGAGCGACATTCTCCTCCGCCTCCTCGACGACCTCCGTCGATTCGTCGAGCACGATCGGTCTCCGTGGGATCTCGGTCGCGCCCAACGGGATCACCCCGCCGCCCCCGCGAACCGGCTCGGGCAACCGCAGCACCATCCGCGCGAGCAGAAAGGCCGGCACCGACAGCAGCAGGAACGACAGCCGCCACGACAGCGCCGACACGTCGCCGGTGAATGCAAACCCGACACCGCCGCCCAGCAGCTCGCCCGCCAGCACATAGCTGTAGATCCGGCCGCGCTCACCACTCGGGAACCAGTCGCCCAGCATGGAGGCGATCACCGGCCCAGCCGATGCCGTCACCACACCGAGCGCGAGCCGCGTCAGCAGCAGGTGGTCAAAGGAATGCACGGTCGCGCTCCACACCATGCAGATGCCCCAGAGCATGATCGAGAGCCCGAGCAGCTTGGTACGGCTCATCCTGTCCGCGAGTGCGCCGAACGGCAGGCTGGCGATCGCTGCAACGACACAGTTCACCCCGACCAGCAGCCCGATGTCGGAGTTCGAGATGTGCAACGCGTGGCGCAGCGGAGTCGCCGAGGCACCGACGGTTGCGGTGTCCGCACTCGAAAGCGCAAGGACGCCGCCGAGCACCACGACGACCCGCGCCCGGGCCGGCCCGCCGAAGAACTTCTCGATTCGCCGCCAGATCCACAGGCTCATCCGAGCCGGGATGCCGCGCTCCTTGGGAGGCAGCGGCAGGGTGCTCACGCCGACAGTCTTACGCGCTCACTCCGGAGTGGCCGCCATCGCAGCGCCGGACGGCACGCCGCCAGCCTGTGCCATGCGCTGCCAGGAGCGTCCACCGTCGGTCGATCCATAGACCTGGATTCCCCACTGGAAAGCCAACAACTCGCTTCCGTGCGACCCGGATGCCGGCACGTCGTACAGGTGGTCGATCAGCGGCGCCGACAGCACGCGGTGCCAGTGCACGCCGTTGTCGGTCGATCGCCAGAGCCCTTGCGAGCTCTTGGCGGGCGATGGTGACATCCCGATCAGTACGCCGGCAGCCTCAACCGGGGCGGCAACGGATTCAAAGGTCACCCGGAACGGATGCCGCGTCCAGGTCACGCCACCGGTGTCGCTCGTCGCGATGCCGCCGTGCGCCAGCGTGGCCACGAGGCACCCAGCGCACTGAGTCGACACCTCGAGGTCGTCGACGGTCGCCGCGAGCTGCGGCAGTGCCGGCATGCTCGGGGAGCTGGTGCCCGTCACGAGGATGCCGCTGTCGGTCGCGAGCACGAGGTTGTCGCCGACCACGGCCAGCGTCGTGATCGGCACCTTCGCCGGCACGGCGACTGCCCAGTGCCGACCCTCGTCGTCGCTACGGAAGATCCCGCTGCCGAGGACCGCGGCCCACACCGTTCGCCCGGCTCCTTGCACCAGCGACGTCACCGTCGCACCGCCAGGGATGCCTGCGGCAACCGTCCAGGTCTTGCCATTGGTGGAGACCTGCACCGCCGGAGCGGTGGCGGTGGAAGCAGCCGGCGTCGCGGAGGTTGCCGGGAGCATCGCCGCGACGTAGCTGCCGTGCGCGTGCAACAGCCCGCCCACCATGTCGTAGCCCAGGCCGGAGTCGGTGTGCCAGCTGCGGCCGGCATCGGTGCTCGTGAGCAACCCGTAGTGCGTTGCGAGCATGATGCCCGCGGGGTTGGCCGACTCGACCGCCGCATGCACATGGTCGGTCACCGTCGACGATGTCACCGCCTCCGACGATTCGACCGGGCCACCACAGCCCGTGAGCATCGACACTCCAGCCGCCGCGGCGATGACCACCGCACTGATCGTGCGGCTCACGCGACGGCCCGAGATCAGCTGGCTTCCCATCGGCGAAGCAGCGCGAAGCCAGCGACGACGAGCGCGATCGCCGCGACGGCAAGACCCGCGATCGCGAGCGCGCGATCAGTGTTGTTACTCGACGAGGGCAGTCCGGTCGCTGCAAACGGCGCGTAGCTCGGCGTCGCCGGCGACAGCTTCAGGGTCGGCGCCGGGTAGTCGGGCTCCGGCGCACCCTTTGGCGCGGTCTCGATCCAACGGACGACCTTGCCGTTGCTGTAGGTCTGCAGCGCCTTGAAGGTCAGCGAGGTCACATTCGGCAACGAGCTGACGTCGATGTCGAAGTCCTGGTAGCCGCCTACCGGGATATGCCCACCGCTCCAGGTGACCTCCGACACGGCCGAGGTGATCGGACCGTCGTCGGTCTGCACCGGCTTGTCGAGCGTCACGTTCTTCACCGAGAAGTTCCAGCCGGGTAGCGGCTCAACGAGCACGCCGAGCAGCGGGGTGTTCGTCGGCAGGACGACCTGCAGCCTCACCGTGGTCGCGTTGTCCATCTCGTTCGGCGTACGGAAGGACAGGACGGAGTCGCTACCGCCGGGGGTCGCGTCGTAGGAGTGCACGGTCACGTGCGCCGACGCAGGAAGTGCAAAGGCGAGTACGGCGACGGGCGTGGCAAGACCGATGGCGGCTAGCCGATGGGTGAAGCGGGTCATTCTGCCAACCTCACATTCTGGAGTTACTTGATTGGGACGGTAGCAGTTACTGCGATCTCGTTGATCGCGGAGGTCTGCACATTGAGTTGGACCTGCCACGACCCCTGGTCCGGGAACGACACCGATGCGACCTCACGCCCGACGCCGCCTGAGTGGAAGGTGATCGGCAGCGGGCCGACCGGCGGATCGACCTCGGTCAGCGAGCCGCTGATCTCCGAGATCTTCTGCACGTCGCCGTTGACGCGACGGGTCGAGACCACCAGCTCGACGCTTCCCACTCGGGTGTGGTCCAGGTGCACTGTGACGACGATGTCGCCGTCTGTCGCCGCCTGGCTGAAGGCCGGCGCGTAGACCTCATATGCCTGAGCGGTGCCGGTGAGCGCGGCGGTGATGGCGAGGATCACCACCGCAATCCCGGCTTCCGCCCCAACCGACCAGCGCAGCCGCGACAGCGGCATCGACCCCGCCGCAGCTCGTCGGGCCACCAGCCGTCTCGACACCACAGCCACCGCGATCACGACTACGACCACGCCGCTCTTGATGAGCAGCAGCACGCCATACCTCGTTGCGGTGTAGGCACCCCAGTGACGAACGTTGCGCCATGACGCGAACAGCCCCGTGACAACCAACAACGTCACTGACGCGAGTGCCCACTCGGAGAACCTCGCGACGACTTCGCGGGCGCCGTCCGTAGCGCTGGGCAGCACGCCGACGAGCAGCAAGGCAAGACCACCCAGCCAGGTCGCCATCGCTGATATGTGGACCAGATCCGCGACGAAGGTCAGCGGCACGAGTGAGCCGGTAGAGGCATGACCGGCGTAGGGCCAGGTCGCGGCGAGCGCCACACCAGCGACGGACACCGCGTACCGCCGGCGGCGCTCGTTGCTACGGGTGATCAGGAACAGATCGAGGAGTACGACGAGCAGCGCAAGCCGCTCCATTCCGGCCTTGCCGAACCGACCTTCGACACCGAGTTTCAGGACCGATCCGCGGAACGCATGGGCAAGGGGCACTCCTGCAGCCAGCGCGCCCTGCACGACGAAGCCGGCCAGGGTGACCACAACCAGCCCGATGCCGCCGCCCACGATCGTGCGCCGTACCCGGCGCATCGCAAGGCCAGCGGGCCACAGCCAAAGCGCCACTATCAACATGCCCGGGCCGAGCACCAGCCCGGCGTAGCCGAGTCCTCGAATCACGCCGGAGTCGGTCAGCGTCGCCGGGTCCTGACGGATGGTCGGCGGTGAGCCGATCACCTTCGTGCGATGACCGATCGAAAACTCGAAGCTGCCCGACACGATGTGGGTGTCCGCCGACGTCACCCGCCAGGTGACCGTGTAGGTCCCATCCGCCAGTCCCGGCGGAAGGCTTGCTTCGATAGAGGAACCCTGGCCGGCGGAATGGCTGGTCGATCCGGCCTTCACCGCCTGCAGGTGGTCGTCGTATACGTGAAGTGCGTCGCTTGCCGCCACGACGGTCTCGTCGTAGGTCAAGACGACGACGGCAGGCTCGGCCCTCACCACGGTGTCCGCCGCGGGCGTGCTGTGCTCCAGCACTGCGTGAGCGCTCGCCGGAAGAGCGACCGCCACGAGGAACCCGAGCGACACCGGGATGATGACGGCGACGCGACTGAGGCCTCGACGCAACCAGCTCAAGGAAGCCGCGGCGGTCATTGCGCTCTATCCTGCCTCGTGCTGAGTAGACGGGCGTTTCTGGGAGCGGCTGCCGGCGCTGGTGTGATGCTACCGAGCGAGCTTCATGCCGCGCCTCTTCTCGAGGACACCGGCGCAGCTCACGGCCTCGAGGGGACCCGGGCGACCGACATCGTCATCGTCGGTGCAGGCCTCGCAGGACTGACCGCCGCGCGTCGGCTAAGCGCCAAGGGCGTACGCGTCGTCGTCCTCGAAGCACGGCAGCGGGTCGGCGGACGGACACTGTCGTATGAGCTGCGCGACGGCCGCGTCATCGATGTCGGCGGCCAGTGGGTCGGACCGATCCCCGGAGAGACCACCTCGTCCACGATTCCGGGCCAAGCCGTGCAGCGCACCCAGCACCGCGTCTTCGATCTAGCGAAGTCGCTGGGGATCCACACGTTCAAGACCTACGACAGCGGCTCCTACGTCAACGAGACGGTTTCGGGGCTACGTACGACAGACAGCGGGACGAGACTTCCGATCGACGTCGGCGACGTCGGCGCAGCAGAGACGGTCCTGCTGTGGAACCAGATGGCCAAGCAGATCGACCCGACCCACCCTTGGGACTCCCCTAGCCGCGAGCAGGCACTCGACTGGGACTCGCTGACCGTCGACTCGTGGATGAGGCAGAACCTCATCCCACCCGGTCAAGGTCCCGGGTCCGAGACATACGCGCTGACCACGCTGGCCGCGCAGTCGGTCAGCGGGCCGTGCGATCCGCGGGACATGTCCTTCCTCGACATGTTGGTCGCGATCGCGACCGCCGGGACGATCGACAACATGATCAACACCGGCGGCGGCGCGCAGGACAGCCGCTTCATCGGCGGCTCGCAGCGGATCTCGATCAAGCTCGCTGCGGGGCTCGGCGACCGGGTCGTGCTGGGCGCGCCGGTCCGCTCGATCTCGCAGAACCGCCACGGCGTCACGGTCTCCGGCGACGGCTTCTCCGTGAAGGGCAAGGCCGTGATCGTCGCGCTGCCACCGACGCTGACCGGTCGAATCCACTACGACCCACCGATGTCGGAGTTCGACGGCGGCACGCGCGACCAGCTCGTGCAGCGCACCCCGATGGGATCGACGATCAAGGTGCAGGCGTTCTATCCGCACCCGTACTGGCGAGAGCAGGGGCTGGCCGGGCAGGCGACGAGTGACCGCGGGCCGATCACCAGCACCTTCGACAACACGCCTTTCACCACCGATGCGGCGACGACGAGCTCACCCGATGTCTCGCCAGGAGCTTTGGTCGGGTTCATGGATGCCGGTGACGCCCGCGAGTGGGCGCAGAAGTCGATGGCCGAGCGACGCAAGGCAACCGAGGCGACGTTCGCGAGGTTCTTCCCGGGTGGCCCCGACGCAATCGGCTATCTGGAGATGAACTGGTCGCTCGAGACCTACACCGGTGGCTGCTACGGCGTCTTCTTCGCCCCCGGCGTCTGGACGTCGTACGGTCCGGCACTGACCCGGCCGGTCGGGCGGATCCATTGGGCGGGCAGCGACATCTCGCCGGTCTGGAACGGCTACATGGATGGCGCGGTGCATTCCGGCGAGGTGGCCGCGACCGAGGTCCTCGAGCAGCTCGCCCACCACGAGGTCGCGCTGCACAACGAGCCGCCAGGCCTCAAGTCCACATTGCGCTGAGACGAGGCCATCTCGCGCCACTCACCGAGATCTGAAAATCACGAACCGAATGAGATCCGGCTACTTGTTTGATGACGTCAGCCGTTATATGACGTTCACTCGCTTTCCTGCATGCTTGACGGCGTGGGGTCACCGACACGCGTCCGTGTAACGGTGGCCACCATTAGCAGCGGCCTAGGGGCCCTGTGGGGCGCACTGTGGCTTGCGAAAGGGCCCTCGCGCGCGCCGGGCCACTACGGCTCCCTCGAGTTCGCTGTCATCGTCGCGATCATCGTGTACCTCGCCACGCGGTCACCCGAGCATCGCCAAGATCGTGGACTCCTGTGGTCGCTCGGCTTTGCACTGGCATGGGGGGCGGACGATCTCCTCCTTGGTGCGTTCGACCTCGCAAGCCGCCAGCGTTACCTGTCGCACCCACTTACCTATCTGATCTGGGGACTTGTCCTTGTCGCTGTTGGGCTCTTCCTTGCTTCGCCTTCCGTTCAGCGCGAGAGTCAACAACACCGCAGACGGATCGTTCGATGGCCGGACGATGATGCTTCGCTGACTGATCAGGAGTTGCTCGATCAGCGGCGCGCATCGTTCAAGGACTACATAGGTCGCGCTGACACAGCGGGCGTAATCGCAGGGCCCGAAGACGGTCCGTATCGCTGCCCCTGCTGTCACTACCGGACGTTAGAGGATCGCGGCGGCTACGACGTTTGCCCCGTCTGTTTCTGGGAGGACGACGGGCAGGACGATTCGACGGCGGATGAGGTCTGGGGTGGCCCGAACCACGACCTGAGCCTCACGGCTGCCCGCGCCAACTACCAGAGAATCGGAGCAGCGAGTGAGCGCGTCCTGGCGCATGTGAGGCCACCCCGATCCGACGAGCTATAGGTGCCACTAACGATCAGTCGGGTGAACCACTTCGGTCAGCTCTTGCCTTCGAAGCGGGAATCATCGGGCGCTGTAAGCATCAGCGAGTTGGCGACCTGCTCGATCTCGGACGCTCCGCCGTGAGTGATTGACAGTTCAGCCTCGACATCGGGCGCCTCCTGCCAGAACAGCACCGATGACTCACCTGCGCCGATCACGCCATCGTGCCCGCGCACAGTCACGAGTTGCATCGATCCGACATAGCCGACGACGGCGTATTCCTCCGCCGGACCGCCGGCGGCCAGCTGGTCGACCTGGTCTGGTCCTTGGGTCACGACCAACCCGACCTGGTGCCCTTCCGCGTCGGTCCAGTGGGCTGTCATCTCGCCGGCGCTCGTCGAGGTGTCTGTGACAGCGGGCTCGACCGTCCACTGGTCCGCAGTCGGTTGCGGCGGGACCGCCGTGCCGGACTTGCCGTCGAATGTCATCTGATTGAGCAGATCGACGGCCTGCTGCTGAGTCATGCCGCGCAGTGATGCACGCCACTGACCACCATCGGGTTCGCTCCAGTAGACATCGGTGTGCGTGCTGCCCGAGAACGTGTACTCGCGTGCCGGCTGGCCATCGACGGCGAGCTCACCGGCCTGCCCGCCGAAGTGCACATTCGGCCCGGCGATGCCGACCTCCATGGGCGTCGGAGCGTTCGGTCCGTAGATGACGAGCCCTTCGACGATCTGGTCGCCGTCCGTCTTTAGCGCCGTGAGCGCGACGTGGGGCGGCGGGCAGTCCAAGGTGGAGAGCATTACCGACGCATCGGTAACTGGCTGTCCTTCTGGCGGAAGGAGAAGCAGATCGCGGTACGCCGAGAGCGTCGCTGACCCGCCGCCACCGACTTGGCACTGACTGCCCGGTGCCGGGGGGGCGGCGTACAAGTCCGAGTACACCGCCTGCGTCGACGACTGGGCGCCCGGTTCGACCTTCCCACCATCCGTCCCACGCAATACGAGAACCGACGGCACAGCGACTGCGGCGACACCAACCGCCCCGGCAGCGACGTAAGACCGTCGACGCACGAGCCGACGCCGACCACCCAACCGCGCCCGTCGCGCAAGGTCGACCGGCACGTCAACATCGAGGGTCTGCAACGCGTCGGCCAGCATCGATTCGTCTATCGCCATCACACTCTCCGATCGTTATCGACGAGCATTCGCAAAGTCGCGAACGCACGCGCTGTCTGGCTCTTCACCGTTCCGACCGAACAACCCAGCGTTCGAGCGGTGTCAGCCTCGGACATGTCTTCGAGAAACCGCAGCACTACGACTGCCCGCTGCCGCTGTGGTAGCCGCACGACAGCTCGCCGGATCTCGTCGCGGCCTTCATGCTCGTTCGCAGGATCGGGCAGCGCGCGGTCGGGCACGTCAGCCATCGGTCGCTCGGGTCGACGCGAACGACGACGCCAACGGTTCGCCGAGCCGTTCGCCAGCGCTTGGCGCGCATACGCCGTCGGATCGTCGATCCGAGGCCACGCAACGTACATCCGCTCGAGGACCTCCTGAACGAGGTCCTCACCTGCACCATGATCGCCGGTCAAGGCCAGCGCGATCCGCAGAAGCTCGGGCGCCGCAGCCACAACAAAGTCGTCGAAGTCCGATCCGCGGTCCCGCACATCCGCTACGACACCACGGCCAACCAAAAGGTTGTCAGGAAGCACGACCGTCCCTGCGAGGCAACCGGGAAGTGCTCGCGTGCGCGATCACTTCCCGCCGGTGGCGGCCGAGGGTCAGGCGGGCGGCGGGGCCTTTGCCCGACGCGGCGATCAGACGGTCGCCTGCCGGAACCACTTGGCGAAGTGCAGTGGCGCGGGGCGACGATGTTGCAGAGCCGTGGGGTACGGGTCCACCCGTTGCCGCCGAGCATCCTGAAGCAACAAGAATCGCTGCGGCCGCGATCAGTCCGGGGCCAAGGTCGTGCCCTTCGCGCCGCTCCCACCCTCCTATGAGGTGCTAAGGAACAGTCACGTGGCTCAGGTCCGAATGACCAAGTGTTCCGCGCTCACCCACCGCTGGCCAACCGTGCATCGGCGTCTAGCGTCGACTGGGTATGAGAAGACTTGGGGTCGCGCTGACCTTCGCAGCGCTTGCCCTCGCGTGTAGCTGCGCCGGTCACGCCACGCCGCTCAAACACGCCGGACCTTCGACAAGCAGTACACGGGAGTCGCCCACTCAGTCCTCGTCGAGCGGAACGGGAAATGCGTTTCCGTTCGGGAACACCACCGTGATTGAACGATTGGACGCCAGACAGTCCCAGCGCTTCTGTGCGAGCCCACCTTCAACAGGTCTGATCCGCTATCAGACGGTTGGCAACACAGCACGGCTCATCGTGAACGTCCGGCGCATCCGACACGACGGCCTGGTGGGCGTGACCTGGACGCCGGGTCGGGTCCACGCCGGAGAAGTCATTGCATCTGTGCGAGTGGTACACGGCTCGACGATTGAGCGCACGCTGCGGTTCTTCCACGCGCCCTATTACAGGCGTCGCGGCAGCAGCGTCCTGCTCACCACCAACAGCGGTCGCATCGTTGCCCACGCGAAGCCGTGTTGAGCGTGACCTCACACGACGAATGAGAAGGGCCGCTCCCCACGGCGCCAGCGCGATACTGATCGAGTCGCGGCAGCCCAACCGTCCGCGACTCGCGAGCGTCTAACCGGCGTGGGTCATTCCAACACAAGGCTGTATGTCGCGTGCACTGGTTTGTGTCTTTGGGCTGCCAGTGCCTGTGCCGGCGCGGCAAGCCCTCCTCGAGAGGTCGCATCCCAGCCGCCCGCGACCTCACCGACCGGCGGTCATTTACGAGAGCCACGACGGGAGGCCAACCGGATCGCACTTTCCTATGGCCGCGTCAGCTTGTCCGCCGACCTTGCGCACGCCGACCCCTCGTGGCGGCCGGATGTGCGAAGCGAGTGGGTATCGGGTGGTCCGGACTCGCGCGGCTCCAGTACTGCGCACGCAATCAGGGTCGCAGCGACGCTCGAAGGCGGACGGGTCGTCGTAGGCCGACGCACCGTGATCGCGATCCGACTTCGCAACACCACCGGACGTCGCCTGTCGAAGCTGCAGCTTGGCGAGTCCATCGTGATTGATGGCAACCCTGACGCCGTCCCGGGGACCTGGCATCCCCGGCTGAGCGACTGTGGCGGCGCGGCGGGGACGGTCTACTGCTCGCTTCCGGCACTCGCGCCACACGCGAGCTTCACAACCACGCTGACCTTCGTCGTACCGCGCAAGCTCGGCGGTCCCAGCACGGTCTTGGCCGGCAAACCGTTCCGGTTCTTCGTCTTTGTTGTGCACCAAGGGCGCACGGACAGCGGGTCTGTGCGGATCAACCGCTCCATCATCGGCACGCACGCCGCGCACGAAAAGGCAGGTCAGGCACGAGCCCCGCGCCCTGTTACGACTACTGCGCTTGTGCCGCCGCGGCAGTGAGAAGCTCTTCCCAAAGTGAGAGCTTGACCCGGGCGTTTCCCCGCACGCCGCCACGAGTGATCTCGGCCGCGTCGATCGCGTTCCACCCCGCAAGGACGACGGGCACCTTGCCGCGCTCGGCCACGTGCTCCATCGCCGATCCGGCCGTGACGTCGCGAGCCATCAGGCGGTCATGGTCGGCGAGCAACGAGGTCACCGCGCCCTTCGCGTCA
>DATAVE010000128.1:0-35887 GCA_036267875.1 Mycobacteriales bacterium | reverse complement strand
CTTTTAATATCCTAATGGCGTTAGGAAACCCGGTGCGCGATCGGCGGGCTGAGCGTCATAGCGCAACGCGCGCCGAGATCCTCGAAGCGGCATGGGCGCTCGCGCGGTCCGAGGGCCTTGCCGGCATCTCGCTTCGAGATCTTGCTACGGCGGTCGGCATGCAACCGCCGTCGCTGTACTCCTACTTCGACTCCAAGAACGCCATCTACGACGCGATGTTTCGGCAGGGCTACGAGGAGATGCAGTCGCGCGACGAGCTGTTCACGACAACGCCGGGCGCCGCGGCAATGAAAGAGCGGGTGCGCGGTTTCCTCGCGTTCTGCACCGCGGATCCCGCGCGCTACCAGCTGATGTTCCAGCGCACGCTGCCGGGCTTCACGCCGTCACCCGACTCCTACGCGATCTCGGTTCGCTCGCTCGACCGACTCAACATCTCCCTCGCCGCCGACGGAGTGAGCCGCGCGGCCGACCGGGATTTGTTCACTGCGCTGTTGTCCGGGCTTGCCGATCAGCAGATCGCCAACGATCCGGGCGGCGATCGCTGGTTGCGCCTCGTCGACTCCGCCGTCGACATGTACCTCGGCCACGTAGGCGCATCGGCCGTAATCGCATCAGCCAAGAACGCCACCACGCCCACCGGGAACAGGAGAAGGCCATGACTGTCACAACGACCTCCAACGACATGAGTCGACTCGGTCACCTTGCGTCGATGGCCGTCGCTGCGGTCGAGTACCGGCGCTTCGCCGATCTCATCCGCTCGCTCTCGCCGACCGACTGGAGCCGGCCGACCGACTGCACTGCGTGGGACGTGAAGGCGGTCGTCTGCCACAACCTGGGCAATATGGCGGGCAACGCCTCGATGCGCGAGAACATCCATCAGATGCGCACGGCGATGAAGCGCTCGAGGGCGAATGCCACGTCGATGGTCGATGAGATGACAGGGCTCCAGGTCAGCGAGCGGGTATCGCGCACACCGGCTCAGCTCTGCGACGAGATCGAGCGGCTCATCCCGAAGGCGCTCGCCGGACGCCGTCGTACCCCTGCCCTGTTGCGACGTACCGTCAAGATCAAGATTCCCGCGCCGCACAACACGCTCGCACTCGGCTACCTGATCGACCAGATCTACAACCGCGACATGTTCATGCACCGGGTCGATATCTGTCGCGCCACGGGACGCGAGCCGGCACTGGATGCGGATCACGAGGGCCGGCTGATCGCCGAGATCGTCGGTGACTGGGCAGCCAACCACGGCCGGCATTTCGACCTTGTCCTCGACGGGCCTGCCGGTGGTGCCTTTCGCCACGGCGAGGGCGGCGAGCAGCTGCGCCTGGATGCCGTGGCGTTCGCGCGAATAGTCTCCGGTCGTCGCGACGGCAACCCCGTCGCGGGTCTACTTGCAACGGAGGTCCTGTACTGATGACCCGAGTCGATGAGATTGCGTCCGGCATCTACCGGTTCTCCACATTGATACCCGACGCCGCTCCCGGTGGCCTGTCCTTCAACCAGTTCGTCGTGACGGGAGACGAGCCGCTGTTGTTCCATACTGGTCCCCGCGCGATGTTCGCGGCGGTGTCTGCGGCCGTCGAACGCGTCGTTCCGGTCGCGTCGCTGCGCTGGATCGCCTTCGGCCACGTCGAGGCCGACGAGTGCGGCTCGATGAATGACTGGTTGGCCGCTGCACCGAACGCGACTGTCGCACACGGCTCGACCGGCAACGCTGTGTCGATTCGAGACCTGGCCGACCGGCCACCTCGCGACCTTGCCGACGGTGAGGTGCTCGACATCGGCGGGAAGCGGCTCCGTCACATCGATACGCCGCACGTCCCCCATGGCTGGGAGTCGCGACTGCTCTTCGAGGAAACGACGAAGACGCTCCTGTGTGGTGACCTGTTCACCCAGCTCGGGGACCGCGAGCCAGTCACCGAGTCCGACATCATTGCCCCGTCGGTCGAGGCGGAGACGATGTTCGGCTATACGGCGAGCCCGTCGAGACTCGCCGTCACCGCTCGGCGGCTCGCCGAGCTGGCACCGGAAACGCTCGCCTGCATGCACGGTTCCACGTTCTCCGGCGATGGCGCGTCGGCGCTGCGTGGCCTCGCCGACGCGTACTCCGAGCGGTTTACCGCCGACGCGCCGGGAGCGGGATGAAGCCAGAGGTGCGCTTCATGTAGTCGGCGTACGCCGGCTTGCGCTTGGCCATCGCCTTCTCGAGCATCGGCTTGCCCGAGGCAAAGCCGACCAGGTACGTCACGATGACCGGCGACAGAATCGTGATCAAGCCGGGCCATTGCGCTGCGGCCGGTAGCCACAGCCCGACCCACAACAGTGCCTCGCCGAAGTAGTTGGGGTGGCGGCTGTAGCGCCAAAGGCCGGTGTCCATCACGTCCTTGCTGCTCCTGCGGCTGCGGGTGAACGTGTGGAGCTGCTGGTCGGCGACGGCTTCAAACGACAGACCCGTGAGCCAGATGACCGCACCGACTACGTCTAGCGCCGTGTTGCCGCTGCGCTCGTACATCGCGACCTGCAACGGCATCGAGATGGCGAAGGCGATGACCGCCTGCGGCAGGATCACACGCTTGAGCGCGTACGTAGCCTTCGATCCGGGAGCTCGACTCAAGATCGTGGCGTAACGATGGTCTTCGCCGTGTCCACGGCTGCGATTGCCGATGTGTCCCGCTAGTCTCAGCCCCCACACGACAGACATCGCAAGGACAAGCCAGCGGCGCGTCGAATCGGCACCGACTCCACTCGACCAGCAGAACGCCGTGACACCCATCGCGGCGATAGCGAGACTCCATGTGACGTCGACGACGTTGAACCGGCCGAGCCTTTTCCCAATCAGCCATGTCACGCCGAACGCGACGAGGTCGAGGGCTGCGGCGATCAGCAGACCGGTGACGAACCGGTCAGTCGCGAACGACGTCACTTCACCCGCACGCGACTCGTGCGACGGCGCGGCGCGGCCGCAGGCTCCCAGCCGAGGCGGGTCGGCGGCATGCCGCTTGCGCCTGCGGGACTGGGCTTCACCGACAGGATCTGGTCGACGCCCATGCGGTTCTCGGCGAAGGCCAGCGCACCGCCGGCTAGATAGAGCCGCCAGACCCTGGCCTGAGTCACGCCGACGGCAGTGACGACGTCATCCCATCGGCGCTCGAGCTGCTCCTCCCACGCCCGCACGGTGAAGACATAGTGCTCGCGCATCGCGTGAACGTCCCGAATCTCGAAGCCGGCATCCGCGAGGACGCCGATGGTTTCCTGCACCGGCCGCATGTGCATGTCGGGTGTGATGTAACGCTCGATGAACGGGCCACCACCCGGGTGCGATCCACCGCGTGACATCTGCTGGACCAGCAGTCGGCCCTCCTCGGCGAGCAGCCGGTGCAACGACGCTGCGAATGCCGGGTAGTTGCCCTTGCCGACATGCTCGCCCATCTCGATCACGGAGATGGCGCCGTACCGCGCCCCATTGGGCAGGTCGCGGTAGTCGAGCAGTCGAAGGTCGACGAGGTGTCCGAGGCCGAGCTCGTTGACCCGATCGGTCGCGAAGGCCAGCTGCTCTGCAGAGATCGTGATGCCGGTGACCCGCGCGCCGTACTCGCGTGCCGCGTGGATCGAGAGCGCGCCCCAACCGCAGCCGACGTCGAGCAGATGCTTGCCCGGCGCGAGGCCGAGCTTGCGGCAGATCATGTCGAGCTTGTCGCGCTGTGCATCGACGATGTCGTACGCCGGATCATCCGACGTCCAGTAGCCACTGGAGTAGGCCATATTCTCGTCGAGCAGCAGCGCGTAGAGCGTGTTGGAGACGTCGTAGTGGTGATGGATCACTGCAGCGTCTCGCCGCTTGGTGTGCAGCCGGCCGCGCAGGACGAGCTCGCCCTCCGGCGGCTTCGGACGACGCAGGCCACCGTTGCTTGCCAGTAGGCGGAGGCCTCGCAGTACCGTCCTTGCGCCGATTCCGTCGCGCTGCGGCGCTTCGCGCCTTGCGCTCCAGATGGCCGACAATCCTGTTGCGATGTCGCCTTCGACGTCGAGGTCACCGGTGATGTACGCCCGGGCCATGCCGAGCTCGCCAGGCGCCCAGGCGATGTGGGCCAAGGCGCGTGGCGAGTTGAGAATGACCACCGGAGTGCCGTCCGGGCCGGTGCTCGAGCCGTCCCATGCCCGGATCGCGATCGGCATCCGTCCGCCGAACATCGGCGCGATCAGCTCGGAGATCGCGGTCGCGACGTCGGTGGTCATCTACGTGCCTCTCGGGTGAAGGTCAGCTGGACGACGTCGAGGTAACCCGCCGCGAACCCGCCCTCGCAGTACGCGAGGTAGAAGGTCCACATCCGGCGGAACGTCTCGTCGAAGCCCATCCCGTCGACGTCATCGGTGTGGGCGAGGAATGTCTCGCGCCACCGCTCGAGGGTCTCGGCATACGACAGCCCGAACGCGGTGTTGTCGGAGATCCGCAGCGAGGTCTTGGAGTTGACGATCTCGTCGATCGCGCGAACCGACGGGAGCAGCCCACCCGGGAAGATGTACTTGTGAATCCAGGTCCATGACCGTCGTGAGGCGAGCATCCGGTCGTGTGGCATGACGATCGCCTGGATGCCGATCCGGCCACCCGGCGCAAGCCGCGCATCGAGCGTCTCGAAGTACGTAGGCCACCACTTCTCGCCTACGGCCTCGATCATCTCGACGCTGACGATCGCGTCGTACGTGCCCTCGACGTCGCGGTAGTCGCAGAGCTTGACCTCGATGTTGTCGATCACTCCCGCTTCGCGGGCGCGGTCTACGGCAAGCGATGCCTGCTCGACCGACAGGGTGATCGTGGTGACCTTGGCGCCGCGTCGCGCAGCGCGGATCGCGAGCTCGCCCCAACCCGTGCCGATCTCGAGCAGTCGGGTGCCCTCGGTCACTCCGGTCTGGTCGAGCAGCCGATCGATCTTGCGATGCTGCGCCGTCGTCAGATCCTCAGCGGCGGGATCGTCGAAGAGCGCCGAGGAGTAGGTCATGGTCTCGTCGAGGAACAGAGCGAACAGGTCGTTGGACAGGTCGTAGTGGCGCGAGATGTTCTTGCGAGCGCCCTTGCGGTCATTGTCCTCGGCGGCGGGGTGGTGTGCGTCGTAGAAGCTGCGGATCCACTGCAGGCGCTGCGGCACCAGGGTGCCGACTTGGCGGGCGAGCCGCGCAATCACCGCGGCGACGTCGGGGGCGTCCCATTCGCCGGCCATGAACGACTCGCCGAACCCGATCTTGCCGTCACGACCTAGCCGGGTGAAGTAGTTCTCCGGCTGCAGGATTCGGATGACCGGAGCGTCGGCCGGTCCGAAGAAGGAGCCGTCGGGCAGCTCGACGCGCAGCCCGGCGCGCTTTGCGACGCGCCGCATCACCTTGCGCGCAATCGCGCCGCGGAACGGTGCAGGCTCGGGTGGTGCCATCTCGGGCCAACGCGCCAGATCGACGGCGGCGTCCGAACGCAGGTTCGGGCGGAGCACCCGCCGGGTACGGGGGTCAGTAGTAGTCATCGGGGGACAACCTCCAGTCCGCGTCTCCATAGCCGGATTCCTTGCCAGCGAATCAGCGCTGTAACACGAAGTGGCGCCCACGGATAGCGCAGCCACCTGCCCAGCAGCGACCGCACAGTCGCGGGCCGCCGTACGCCGGTCATCGTCGCGGAGAACGGCTCGCCGTCGCCGCGATCCAAAGTGATCGAAACCGCAAGCCGGTCCCCCGGCTCCGGAACGTTGATCTCGTAGCGTCCGTCGACCGGGTAGAACGGCGAGACGTACAGCGCCTTGTCGATCTCGGCACGGCCGTTGGCATCTGGGCGCAGGACGTAGGCATGGCGCCCGCCGTAGGTGTTGTGAACCTCGGCGACGACGGCCGTCAGCTCCTCGCCGGAATAGCACCAGTAGACGCTGAGCGGGTTGAAGACATAGCCGAGAACCCGCGCGTTCGTGAGCAGCAGCAGGCGACTCGCTTCGATCCCCGACTCGCGCAATGTCTCGTGCACATCGACGTGGTCGCGGGGATCGAACGTGGCGAGCCACCTGGCCGGCCAGGGGAGTCGGGGTGGCGCGTCTGCGTCGACGAGCCAGCAGAAGCTGCGATACCGGAAGGCGTTGCGGATCGGCGCGGTGCGCGTGTGACGGATCGTCACGTCGTACAGCGCCGGGGTGGCTACCACTGCACTCCCAGGCTTGCCGCTGCTTCGGCACCGGACCGGCAGCCGTCCTCGTGAAAGCCCCACCCGTGGTAGGCGCCGGCAAACGCCGTACGCACCGTGTTCAGCGCGGGCAGCAGCTGCTGTGCGGCCACCGACTCGCGCGTGAAGAGCGGGTGCTCATAGATCATCTCCGTGATCATGGCCGCTGCGGCGATCTGCCCGCCAGGGTTCAGGGTGGCTAGATGCGCTACGCCGGTCGGCAGCCCCTGCAGGCGGGTGAGGTCGTAGGAAACCAAAACACTCTCGTTCGAGGCGCTGCACGACGGCAGACGGTAGTTCCACGACGCCCGGGCACGTCGTGTCTTGGGCAGGACGGAGCTGTCGGTGTGGAGCACGGTCGGGTTTCGGGTGTAGCCGAACGCGCTCAGCGCGACCCGCTCTGCCTCGGATGCGTCGGTGAGCAGCGATAGCGCGGTGTTTGCGTGAGTCGCGACCACGACGCGGTCGAATGTGTGCAGGTCGTCGTCATCGTCGCGGATCGTCACGCCGTCGGCGTGCCGGGTTACGCCGCGTATCGGCGTGGCACTGTGAACCGCGGTGAGCTGCTTGGCGGCGCGTTCGACGTACGTCCGGCTGCCGCCGGTCACCGTGAACCACTGGTGCGAGCCGGTTACGGTCAGCATCCCGTGGTTGTCGAGGAAGTTGAACAGGTAGCGGGCCGGGTAGCGCAGCGAATCACCGGGTGCGGCGGACCACACGGCGGAGACCAGCGGGATCGCGAAGTGGGAGATGAAGTACGGCGAGTGGCCCTCGGCGACGAGGAACTCGCCGAGCGATGTCGCGTCGTCGGCGGAATCGAGATGGCGGCGTGCGGCGCGGTGAAACCGAGGGACCTCCCTCAGCATGCGAACGAAGGCCGGCTTGGCGAGTGCCCGCGGCTGGGCGAGGATCCCGCCTACCCCGCGGCCGCCGGCGTACTCCAGCCCGCATCCGTCGCAGCTCACCGACATGCTCATCTCGGTCGGCTGGGTCGTGACGCCGAGCTCGGCGAACAGCCGGAGCAGCGAGGGATAGGTCGCGTTGTTGTGAACCAGGAACCCGGTGTCGACGGCTAGGAGTCCGGCATCTGGGGTGATGACGTCGTGGGTGTGAGCGTGCCCGCCAAGGCGTGGCTCGGCCTCGAACAGCGTGACGTCGTACGCTCGCTGCAACAGATACGCGGCCGTCAGACCGGCCACGCCTGCGCCGACGACAGCGACTCGTTCTCTGCTCACGCTGGGTCTTCGCCGGCGATCGGGGATTCGGTTCACAGATGGCGCCCCGGTGAGACGGGCGTCACACTTTTGCTCGATCTTGACGTCAGTGATCCAGTTCGGCTTTTCGGTCGAATGTCGAGCGTGGCAGTGCTAGAGACACGGGACGGGAGGCGCATGCGCGCCGAGTCGCAAGAGGACGCCGACCTGGTTCGCGAGCTCGCTACGGGCGACGAAGCAGCCCTGGAAGCGCTCTACGGCCGCTATGGCGCGGCTTGCTACCGCTTGGCGCACAGGATCCTCGCCGACGCACATCTGGCCGAGGACATCGTGCAGCAGGTGTTTCTGGCCCTCTGGCAGGGCTCGGGCTACGACCCGTCGCGGGGCGCGCTCAGCACCTGGTTGCTCGGCGTGACGCACCACAAGGCCGTTGACATGGTTCGCCGCGAGGAGCGTCGCAAGGCAGAGCGGCTCGACGCCCAGTCCGCCGAGCTGCCGTCCGCAGGCCCTGGGCCCGAAGAGCTCGCCTGGGAGGGGCTGCGTGCCGAACGCACCCGCGAGGCGTTGCGCCAGCTATCCGCCGAGCACCGCGAGGTGCTGCTGCTGGCCTACTACGGCGGCTATACCCAAAGCGAGATCGCCGACCTGACCGGGCTTCCGCTCGGCACGGTCAAGAGCCGGACGTTGCACGCCATGCGTGGACTACGCACGAGGCTCGGATCCACACTTGACACGGACGAGGGGGCGCAACGATGAGCGGACGTACCGACCACAGCGAGTGGTACGAGCTGGTTGCCGCGCATGCGCTGCACGCCCTTGACGCCTCGGACGAGGATCGCCTGGCGAAGCACCTCGAAGGCTGCGACGACTGTCGGCACGAGCTCGACGCTCACGCTCTGACGGCTTCGCACCTGGCCTCGCTTGCCGATGACGCCGACACTGCGCCGCCCGCGTGGTCCTCCATTCGCGCCGCGGTTGTCGGCTCCCCGCGATCCCCGTCGGTTGAAGCCGACGTGCCTGTAGGGGTCGATGAGCTGGCCTTGCGCCGCGAGCGTCGCCGCCCGCCCCAGTGGGTCCTTGCCGCGGCTGGCGTCGTGATGGTCCTCGCCGGCGCTACTGTCGCGAGCTGGCAGGTGCTCGGCGCCAACGGCAGCGGGAACCATCAGCCGGCCGCTCTGCTCGATTGTGGTCACAAGCCGGGCTGCCTGGAGATCGACCTTCGCTCCTCCGACGGCGTGAACCGTGCCGCCGTGATCGTCGACCACGGGTCGGCAGAGGTCCAGCCGGTATCGCTCGATGCCCCGGCGAGCGGTCGCACCTTCGTGCTCTGGCAACTGCCACATGGTGGTGCTCCGATCCCGCTGGGCGAGTTCGACTCGACTACGTCGACCTCGGGCACGCACCCGCTTGCGGTAGCGATGTCGCAGACCACCGCCTTCGCGGTCAGCAGCGAGGTATCGGACACGCCTCCGACGACGCCTACCGACGTGCTTGCACTCGGCGGTGCTACGGCTTGATCTCGTCGTCCCGTAAACGGGACGACGTCGATGGGCTCGGTCGCTAGGTTCACGAGGTGAGTCAGGATCGTCGCGGCACCGTCTTGGCGCTGACGGCGTACCTGATCTGGGGTCTGTTCCCGCTCTACTGGCCGCTGCTCGAGCCCGCGGGGGCGGTCGAGATCCTCGGTCATCGGGTTGTCTGGTCGCTGCTGAGCGTCGCGATCTTGATCTCCGTGACCGGCGGACGCCGGGCGTGGCGAGCGATCCCGCGCGATCGTCGCCGGCTCCAGCTGCTTGTCCTCGCGGGTCTGCTGATCGGCGTGAACTGGGGCCTCTACATCTGGGGGGTCAACCACGGTCACGTTGTCGAGACCTCACTCGGATACTTCATCAACCCGCTTGTCACGGTCGGGTTGAGCGTTGTCGCGCTGGGCGAGAGGTTGCGCCGCGCCGAGTGGGCTGCCGTCGGGATCGCGGCGCTTGGCGTCGTGGTGCTCACGGTGCAGTCCGGGCGTCCGCCGTGGATTGCCTTAGCGCTCGCGTTCAGCTTCGGCGGGTACGGGCTGGTCAAGAAGGTGGTCGGAGTCGAGCCGGCTTACGGGCTGTTCGTCGAGGCTGCTGTCCTGGCGCCGCTCGCCCTGGGCTATCTCGCCATCGAGGGCGCCCACGGACACAGCACCTTCGCTACCCACGGCGCTGGTCACGGCGCGCTGCTCGCCAGCTCCGGCGTCGTCACGATGGTTCCGCTACTACTGTTCGCGGCCGCGGCGCCGCTCGTCCCGCTGTCGCGGCTCGGGCTGATGCAGTACCTCACACCGACGATCCAGTTCGTCATCGGTGTGACGGTGCGCCACGAGCCGTTGCCCGCGACCCGGCTCGCCGGCTTCGTGCTGGTCTGGCTTGCCTTGGTGATGTTCGCGATCCGCCGCGGCCCGAGCAAGCTACCGCTCGACGCGGCGCCGGTGGATCAGGACTTTGGGGTGAGGCTGTCCAGTGTCACCGAGTAGGTCTCCTGGTACTGGATGCCCTTCTGGGTCGCGCTGACCGTTCCGCTTTCCTTCATCAGCAACGGCGTTGCCGTCCCGATCCAGTAGTCCTGGGTCGACTTGCCGGCCTCCGGGCCGCTCACGGTGGTGACGAGTTGCACGTGAAGGACACGGACCGAGGTGCCGCCGACCGTGACGGTCTCGTAGCCGATGACGTGGCCGGCTTGGGTGGCGGTGCCGTCCGCCGACTTGCACTGGTAGTTCCACACGTGGCCGGCTTTCACGCCGGGCTGGTAGAGGAACGCGTCCTGGCCGCAGGTGAAGTTCTCACTGCTGTTGATCCCGAGGAAGCCAATCGTCTGGTCGTCCGTGGAAATGCGGATCGTCTTTGCGTCGTCGCAAAGCACCTGCGATTGCGTGTGCTCGGAGACCGGCTGCCAAGTGCTCTTGACGCAGCCCCCAGCGGCCGTGTTGGTGAAGGTCGTGGTGGAGGGATAGGTGCGCTTCGTTCCCGGGAAGCTGGTCTGCTCGTATCCCGTCGTCGCATAGCTGAAGGTGCCGAGTACGCCGGGAGGGATCGACGTCGTGGCGTGCTGGCCGCTTGACTGAGATGGGGTGGCGCTGGCCGCGATGCTCGGGGCTGCGCTTGCGGTTGGCGAGATGACGACGCCGCTCTGGGATGGCACGGGCGAGGACGGTGCGAGCGGCGACGACGCTTGCGTCGGAGGCAGCGCTCCCACGGAGGAACGCCGAGGCTTCGGCGGTGTCGGCCCGGTCGAGGGACTGCCAGGGGCGGTCGCGACGACCGGTGCGCTCCCCGACGAGCTCTTGGCCTTCCCTCCGCTGTTGTGCCCGCTGATCGCGAACGCTCCGATGACGATGACGATGACGCAACCGGCACCGATCAGCCGGGTGGACCAGGTGCCAGTGCCCTCACTCATGCCCTGAAGTCAACCAAACCGGCGTGATCAGGACTCTTGTCGAGTCAAGACCGGGGGGGTGAGGCTGTCCAGTTCCCGAAACGCGTGTTGACGAACGCCGTGGTGGACGGACAGGTGCGCTTCGTGCCGGCAGGTTGGTCTGCTCATGGCCGGATGTCGCGTAGCTGAAGGAGTGCCGAGCACGCCGGTGGGGATGGGAGGCGCTAGCACTAACGCGTGTCGACCTCGCCGTCGGGCTTGCCTGGCGGCGCCTGCGGATACTCGGACGGCTCGTCGTGAGCCATCGATGGGTCGTTCGCCGCACGGCCTCGCGCGTCGCGTGGCTCTGTCGGCGGTGCACCGCCGACGATTGGACCCTTGCTCTCCTCATTTGGCCCATCCGCCGCCGGCGGCTGGTCCGGTGAGGACTTCGGCGGGGGACCATCTGGCTGCTCGGACATCAGCTCGCTACCTCCTTCGCCGTTCGTTGGGCTATCGGGGCGATGATCAGCTCGTCGGGAATGCCGAACGCGTCCACCAGTAGCTCGGCGTACGGACGGAGCTCGAGGCAGAGCTCGTTGACGGCCGCCGTCACCGCCTTGCTGCGCGCCGGCGTCAGACGGTTGTGCTCGAGGAACCAGGCGCGCTCCCGTTCTATGACTGACAGCGCATGGAGGTCACAGACGCGCCCGAGCAGGGCGGCAACGGTCGGATCCTCGACGTTGCCGATCGCTGTGTCGAATGCCTCGAGTACTCGGGCGTCGATATGGGCCCTCGCCGCGAGCAGCAGCTGGTCCTGCGCGTTGTTGAAGACCTCGAAGGGGTCTGCTTCGGACTCGAAGCCCTTGCGGAGGCGGCGCGCGAGGCCTTCCAGGACGTGGTTCTCGCGCCAGCCGAGCAGCGCCAGCTGGTGCTCACGGTCGAACAGATCCGTCTCATCGGCTGTGCGGTTCGGCACCGCGTCGACCAGCCGCTGGATCAGCCCTCGCGCGCCGGAGCGCTCGATGACGATCTCAGCGATCTGCTCGGCGGTGAAGCGGACGGTCCCGATCGTGTCCAGCTCGCCGAACTCAGCCTGGAAGTTCGTCAGCAGGGTCTTGGCCACCAGCTGCAGCAGCACTGTGTTGTCGCCCTCGAACGTCGTGAAGACGTCGAGGTCGGCGCGTAGCCCGACGAGCTGGTTCTCAGCGAGGTAGCCCGCGCCGCCACACGCCTCGCGGCAGGCCTGAACCGTCGCTGAGGCATGCCAGGTCGAGGTCGACTTGAGTGCGGCGGCAAACGTCTCGAGGTGTCGTCGCCCCTGCTCGTCGTCCCTCGGGGTGTCGTGCAGGTCGGCGACCAGCTCGCCCTGCGCAAAGGTCAGGGCGTAGGTCGTTGCGAGCGCGGGCAGCAGCGCGCGTTGGTGGGCGAGGTAGTCGAGGACCGGGATCTCGGTGTCAGAGTCCGGTGCCTTGAACTGGCGCCGGCGGTTGCCGTACCTGACCGCGATGGTCAGCGCGTTCTTCGACGCCGACACCGCGGCGCCGGCGATGCTGATCCGGCCCTGGACGAGCGTCCCCAACATCGTGAAGAACCGAGCACTCGGACTCTCGATCGGACTCGAGTAGACGCCGTCGGGGGACACCGAGGCAAAGCGGTCGAGCATCGCGTCACGCGGCACGCGCACCTGGTTGAACGACAGGCGTCCGTTGTCCACGCCGTTGAGGCCGGCCTTCAGGCCGTCGTCGGCGATGGTGACGCCCGGCATGGGGTTGCCGGCACCATCACGGATCGGGACGACGAGTGCGTGCACGCCGTGCGCCTCGTCGCCGACATGCAGCTGGGCGAAGACGACGGCGGCCTGGCCGTCGCAGGCAGCGTTGCCGATGTAGTTCTTGGTCGAGAGCTCATCGGGCGTATGGACGACGAACTCGGCGGTCGTCGCGTCATACGTCGCGGTCGTGCCGATCGACTGGACGTCGGAGCCGTGCCCGGTTTCGGTCATTGCAAAGCAGCCCATGAGTCGCAGGCTCATGATGTCGGCGAGGTAGCGCTCGTGATGCTCGGCGTTGCCGAGGTTGCGGATCGCGCCACCAAACAACCCCCACTGCACTCCGGACTTCACCAGCAACGACAGATCCGCGTGTGCCTGCATCTCGAAGCCGGTGATAGCGCCACCGGTGTCACCGAGCCCACCGACCTCCTTGGGGAACAACAGCTTCGGGATGTCGGTGAGCGCGACCGCCTCGAGTTGCTCCTTGACCCGCGCGCGCTGCTCGGCCATCGACTGACCGATACGAGGTGCGAGGAGTGGGTCGCGCATCATCACGCGGGCTTGCTCGCGGACGTGGCGCCACCGCCCGTCGAGCACTCGCTGGACGGCTGCGACATCGATGTCGTCGGGTGATGTCAACGAGGTCGTCGAATCTTGGTGCTCGCTCATGTCGAGGTGTGGCATACCCCTCGCTCGTGGGTTGAATGCGCCCAAGCGGGTGTTCGCTCGCGCGACGCGGGTAGTGCAAACGGGTGACATTGCTACGTAAGGCCCTCCCTTCGCGCGATGCCGCGGTCCGAGCGGTCGAGGTCATCGAGGCACGCATGCACCCAAACTTCCGCAACGCGTTGTTGGCGGGCGTGGTGGCGCTAGCCGCGCTGCTCGCCGGCGACGGCCTTGGCGGCCTTCACGCCCACTCGCCCCGGCGATTCGTGGCGATCGGCGTCGCGGTCGTGTTCGCGGCGTTCGGCGTGATTGCGACCCGTAGCGCTGCGCGTGAGGCAGCGCGGGTCGCCGGGCTGCGAGGAGGCCCGGGTACCGCGACAGCCGTTCGATTCGGTGTCGGGGCGATCGGCTTCCTGTTCGTCGTGCTGGCCACCCTCGATCTGTTGAACGTGAGGATCGAGAGCCTGCTGCTCGGGGGCGCGATCACCGGTGTCATCGTCGGGATCGCCGCACAACAGTCGCTCGGAAACCTTGCCGCCGGAGCCGTACTGCTCGCCTCGCGGCCGTTCAGTCTCGGTCAGCGGGTGCGCATCCGTGCCGGATCGCTAGGAGGCACCATCGAGGGTTGTGTGACCTCGATAGGCCTCGTCTACACCTGGATCGACACCGATGAGGGTCCCGTCGCGCTGCCCAATCTCGGCCTGTTGAGTGCCGCAGTCGGAACACTGCGCGACCCAGTTGGCAACTCGATCGTTCATCCGGCAGAGATGAGGAATGCGGGCCGGCCGTTGGGACGGCACACTTTAGTCGGATGATCTCGATGACCAGTGCGTGAGTCTGGGGAGGTACGCACATGGGCAGTGCTCCAAAAGACACGGCTCGAGAAGACACAGAGTTCGACGGGTTTGTCACCTCGGTGCTGGCCGCGTCGTGGTTGCTGGTCGGCCTCTCGGCGCGGACCGTCGAGGGGTTCGACGGTCGTACGACGCTGACGCAGTTCCGAACCATGGCCGTGCTGTCGCGTCGTGGCGGCATCAACCTCTCGCGCCTGGCGGTCGAGCTCGGTGTCAACGTTTCGACCGCAATGAGAAGCGTGGACCGGCTGATCGGGTTCGGCTATGCCACTCGCGAGGAGAACCCGCAGACTCGTCGAGAGGTCGTGCTGTGCCTCACGCCGCTCGGCGAGCAGTTCGTCGCCTCGGTTGTCGAACGACGCCGAAGTGAGGTTGCCCAGTTGCTCGAAGCCGTGCCACGCCCGTCACGCGAGTCGCTGGTGTCGGGGCTCCGGGCATTTGTCGCCGCGGGTGAGCAGGCAGGCATCAGGCTGGCCGGGCCAGCAGCGCTGGGGTGGTGAAGACCGCATTGGTGATAACGATTACGCCATGACGGATGCGCCGACCGCGCCGAGGATCGCCCCCGCGCCAGCGGTTGCGGACCCGGCGCCGCTCAACATCTTTCGGACGATCTCCCGCAACCATGACCTCTACAAGGGATTCCTGGCCCTTGGTTCCCACCTGCTGCGCGGAGATTCGCTGCCGGCGCGGGAACGCGAGATCGTCATCCTGCGCGCCGGATGGCGGTGCGCCTCGGAATACGAGTTCGGGCAGCACACCGCGATCGGCCGGCTAGTCGGCCTGACCGATGACGAGATCGCCTCGCTCGCCGACGCTGGTGACTTCAGCTGGAGTGACGACGATCGGGCGCTGATCGCGATGGTGGACGACCTCTGCTCCGACGATGCGGTCCGCGACTCGACTTGGCAGGCATTGGCGAGGCGCTGGTCCGACGAACAGCTGCTCGAGCTGCTGGTGCTGGCGGGCTTCTATCGACTCGTGTCCGGCCTGCTCAACAGCGTCGGTGTTGCGCTGGAGAACAAGACCCCAGGCTGGCCCAAGGCTGCCGCCCCGCGGCGCTGGGCACCGCGCGACGGTGGCATCCAGTGAGTGGGTCGCTGCAGGGTCGACGGCTGCTGGTCGTCGGCGGCGGAACGCGAGACATCGGTGATCCGGATGCGCCGCCCGGCAACGGCCGAGCGATCGCGATCGTCGCGGCAAGAGAAGGCGCCGCAGTCGCCATCACCGATATCGACGAGCATGCCGCCGAGGTCACCGCCGAGCTGGCCAGCGCGGAAGGAGTCGCTTCTCACCATCTATCCCTCGACTCCGCCGATCCCGAATCGGGTGCTGCGGCAGTTGCGTGGGCGAACCAGCGGCTCGGTGGCCTCGACGGGCTGGTTCTCAACGTCGGCATCGGTGCCGGCAGGCGGATCGCCGGTACTAGTGCCGAGGAGTGGGACACCGTCTTCGCGGTCAACGTGCGCTCACACTTCCTTACGCTGCAGGCGGCGCTTCCCTTGATGGGCGAAGGCTCCTCGACGGTGCTCATCTCATCGATCGCTGGGCTTCGTCCCGGCAGCGGGATCCCGTCGTACGACGCCTCGAAGGCCGCACAGATCGGGTTGATGCGGCAGGCAGCCCGGGAAGCCGCGCGCTCCGGCGGTCGGGTCAACGTCGTCGCGCCAGGGTTGATCGACACCCCGCTCGGCCGGCTTGCCACGCTGGGCCGTCCCAACCGGGCGAGCACTCAGGTTCCGCTCGGTCGGCAAGGCACGCCGTGGGAAGTGGCGGCGCTGGTGGTGTTCTTGCTCAGCGATGCGGCTAGCTACATCACCGGCCAGACCATCGCAGTCGATGGCGGACTCACCACAATCGCCTAGGAGACCCAGATGACCGTGGTGCTGATCGACGACGCGGGCTCGATCCACGAGCTGGACGGCGAGGCATGGCTCGTGGACGCCTCGGCGTTACAGGCCGCGAGCGGCTGGCAGCTCGAGGCAGAGGGGCTGTGTCGCGGCACGGCCTGCATTCCACTGCGCGATCGGGACATCACCGCCTATGGCGGCAAGATCGACCTGCTCGGCTGGGCGGAGGCGCTCGGCTATGCGACGGCCCAGGACGACGGGCACGCGGCGCTGGCGGTCGCTTCGCCCCCCGATGTGGCACGCGCGGCATCGGTCGGCGACTCGGCGCCGGACCTCGAGCTGCCCGATGTCGACGGCGGGATGCATCGGCTCTCGGATGCGGCCGGCCGCAAGCGGGTGCTGGTCACCTGGGCATCGTGGTGCGGGTGCCGTCATGAGCTGGCTAGCTGGCAGGCGTTGCACACCGAGCTCGAGCCGCTTGGCCTGTCGATCTTCTCGGTCGCCCTCGACAACTCGGCCGAGGATGCCCGGCCGTGGATCGAGGCAGCCAGCCCGACGTACCCGGTCGTCGTGGACTCGGCCCACGTCACGGCCGAGCGCTACGGAATCACCAACGTGCCGAGCACGGTGTGGGTGGACGAGGAGGGTCGGGTCGTGAAGCCACCGACGATCTCGCCCGGCGACGACCAGTTCCGCGACTTCACACAGATCGATGCATCGGCACATCACGACGCGTTGCGCGCGTGGGTACGCGATGGCGCGTTGCCAGTGGCGGGCGCCGCGCACGAGCGCACGGCAGAAGAGCAGACCGCGCTCGCCGAGCGCCGGCTAGGTGCCTGGCTACATGCCGCAGGTGATGTCGATGCGGCTCGTGCGCACTTCGAACGCGCGGTCGCGCTCGCACCCTGGGACTGGACGGTGCGACGCGGCAGTCTGGCGATCCGCGGCGAGGACCCGTTCCTGGGCGAGGAGTTCGTGGCGTTCTGGCAGGAGTGGGACTCTGCGGGTCGACCCGGCTACGGCGCGATGGACGGCGCCAAATAGGTCTGGCGGCCTAGACCGGCTCGAAGAGCACGACCGGAATCTCGCGGCTCGTCTTCTTCTGGTAGTCGCCGTAGAAGGCGTGCGCCGCGACGACCTTCGGCCACAGGTCTGCGCGCTCGTCAGCAGTCGCGACGTGGGCGTGCATGCGTCTGGTGCGTCCCTCGACGGTGAGCTCGACGTCGCCGTTGACGCGGATGTTCTGGCACCACTGGGGCTCTCGGTCATCCCCGCCGAATGACGCGATCAGCACGAGGGTCTCGCCGACTTGCACGGGGGTGGTTGCCATGATCGTCCGCGGCTGACCGGTGTTGCGGCCGGTCGTCGTCAGCTTCACCATCGGCATGCCGCGGCCGCGATGGAACAGCCGTCCGCCGGTCGCGTTGAACAGCTGCTTGTGCAGTCGGGTTCCATACCGGTAGACGACATCCTTGGCTGGCACGTCCAACATCCTTTCGCACGCGCGGACGGGTCCGGCGCGGGGATACGGTTTCCCCATGACGCAGGCGGCGGTGTCCTTTCAGCCGTTCGAGCCGGGGTTCACGGTCGACCCGTATCCGATGTACGCCGCGCTGCGTTCGGCGGTCCCTGTCGAGGAGCACGAGTTCGGCTTCTGGGCGTTGTGGCGACACGACGACGTCAGCGAGCTGTTGCGCTCCAAGATGTCCGTCGAGGACCGTCACGTCACGACGTTCAGCCCGATGCGCGGGCTGTACGAGGAGATCTACCGCGAGGCGGAGCGGTCGCGCCGTGGCGGCGGGATGTCGATGCTGGACCGCGACCCGCCCGACCACACCCGGCTGCGTCGACTGGTCTCGAAGGCGTTCACGCCGCGGATGGTCGACGCGCTGACCCCGATGGTCGAGCAGCTGGTCGCCGATGCATTGAACCGGATCGAGGACGAAGGCGAGGTCAACCTGATCGACGCCCTCGCCTTTCCGCTGCCGTTTGCCGTGATCTCCACGATGCTCGGGATGCCGGAGAGCAACGTGACGCGGTTGCGGGAGCTGTCCGCGACGATCGTGCGTTCGCTCGAGCCGGTGCCGGACGAGGACACGGTTCGCGCGATCATCGCGGCCGAGGTCGAGATGTCCGGGCGCACCGCAGACGCCATCGCGTGGAAGCGCGACCACCCGGCCGACGACCTGCTGACCGGGTTGATCAACGTCCACGACGGCGAGGATGCGCTCAGTGACGACGAGCTCGTGTCGCAGGTCGTGCTGCTCTACGTCGCGGGCCACGAGACCACCGTCAACCTGATCGGCAACGGTGTGCGTGCGCTGCTCGACCATCCCGAGCAGGCTGATGTGCTGCGCGCCGATCGGGATCTCGACGACAACGCGGTGGAGGAGCTGCTGCGCTTCGACTCACCCGTCCAGCTCTCGCGCCGGATCACGGTCGAGGACTATCCGGTCGGCGAGCACGTGATCCCCAAGGGCCGGGTCGTGATTGCCAGCCTCGCGTCGGCGAACCGCGACGAGGCGATCTTCGGGCCGGACGCCGACCGAGTCGTCGTTGACCGGGCGAACGCCAGGCAACAGCTGTCGTTCGGCGGCGGCGTGCACCACTGCCTCGGCTCCTCCCTTGCCAGGCTGGAAGGTCGCGTCGCGATCGGTGGGCTGTTCCGTCGGTTCCCGCGGTTGACGCTCGCCGGCGAGCCGGCGCACAACGGCCGGATCAACCTGCGGGGGCTGACGCAGCTGCCGGTGAGCATCCGCTGATGGATGGCAGTCTCGCGGGCAAGCTGCTCGTCGCGAGCCCGACACTGCTTGCGCCGGAGTTCGCGCGAACCGTGATCGCACTTCTCGAGCACAACGAAGACGGCGCGCTCGGGCTGATCATCAACCGGCCGGGCGATGCGTCGTTGCTCGATGTCGTACCGCCCGTTGCCGACATCGCAAGCATCCCGGCGGTGGTCTTCAGCGGCGGACCGGTGCAGCCGGAGGTCGCGATCGCCCTGGGTGTAATAACGGAGGGTGTGACAGCTGACGGCTCGGCGAGCGAAGGCTGGCGGCCGATCGTCGGGCCGCTCGTCACGGTCGACCTGGACTACGACCCGGCGCTGCTCGCCGCGTCACTTCGCGAGTTGCGGGTGTTCGCCGGTTACGCCGGGTGGTCCGGTGGGCAGTTGGAAGCAGAGATCGTCGACGGAGCCTGGTACGTCGTCGAGCGACATCCCGGCGACACGTTCGCGGGTCTGCCGGACCGGCTGTGGTCGCAAGTACTGCGACGTCAGCCGTGGCCGCTCTCCGCGGTCTCGACGTGCCCGGCAGACCCAACGATGAACTGAGGACATATGCAGCCCAGCGGTCAGCAATACCGGATCACCCACGGTGGTCAGGAGGCTGTCGCCGTCGAGGTCGGCGGCGGACTGCGGACCTACACCGTCGACGGTCGTGACGTGCTGGACGGCTACGCCGCCGACGCGATGTGTGACGGTGCTCGCTGCCAGACGCTGATTCCCTGGCCGAACCGCGTGCAGGACGGCCAGTGGAGCTGGCAGGGCGAACGCCAACAGCTCGCCGTTACCGAGCCCGAGCAGCACAACGCGATTCACGGGCTGGTGCGCTGGCTGTCGTGGGATGTGGTCGAGCATCTCGAGTCCTCGGTGACGTTGCGATGTCACTCGATGCCCCAGCCCGGCTATCCGTGGCGACTCGAGGTCACCAACACCTGGTCGCTCGACGACGAGGGCCTGACCGTCGTCACGACGATCCGAAACGACAGTGCGACGGCGGCACCCGTCGCGGTCGGCTTTCATCCGTACATCACGGTCGGTACAGCGACGATCGACGAGGCCGAGCTGGTGATCCCGGCGACAACTCGCCTGCTCACTGGCGCGCAGCAGATCCCGACCGGTCCTGAGGCCGTTGCTGGGACCGCCTTCGACTTCACCACCGACCGCGCGATCGGCGAGATCGAGATCGACCACACCTACGCCGACCTGCAACGTGAGCCGGACGGCAAGGCGCGACTGCGGCTTGCCGCGCCCGACAGTGCGACCTCGGTCACGGTATGGGTCGACTCGGCGTACCCGTATCTGGAGATCTTCACTGGCGACGGCCTTCCTGACCCTGCGCGTCGTCGGCGCGGACTCGGTGTCGAGCCGATGTCGGCTCCGCCCAATGCGATGGCAACCGGCGAGTCTTTGGTGACTCTTGATCCGGGCGACGAATGGCGTGGCGCCTGGGGCGTTGTCGCGGCGGGTTGAGGAGACGCGACGCAGATGGTGGTGGATCGGATCGCCTCACTCGGCTCAGGGGCCGTGCGTGGCGGGTGGGCGGCCGCGCAAGTCGCCCACCGGATCGGGCTGACCTCGCCGGTGCGACCGGACCGGCTGGTGGCGATGGGCGCTGCGATGCACCACTGGGGCCGTACGCCGGCCGGGTTGTATGCAGCGAACGCTGCTCGTGATCCCGATGGCATTGCAGTGATCGATGAGCGGGAGAGCGTGACCTTCGCAGACATCGATCGTCGCAGCAGCGTGGTCGCGGCCGCCCTCGCCGAGCAGGGAGTCGGGGCGGGCGACGCGGTCGCCTTGCTTGCCCGCAACTCCTCGGCGTTCATGGTCGCGATGGTCGCGATCTCGAAGCTCGGCGCCGACACGCTCTACGCGAACACCGGCTTTGCCGGTCCGCAGCTAGGTGATGTCCTCGACAGCGAAGGCGCGAAGGCGATCATCGCCGACGACGAGTTCCGAGAGCTCGTCGAGGAGCACGCCGGGTCGCTGCCCTGCCTGTGGGCCTGGGACGACGCCGGCGATGCGCCCGCCGACAGCGTCGCCGGGATCGTGGCCGCTGCCGGAGACGACATACCGGATCTCCCAACGCCAGGCGCCGAGGGTCGTCATGTCATCCTCACCAGCGGCACGACTGGCAAGCCGAAGGGCGCTGCCCGTAGCTCGCCTACTGCGCTGTCCAGCCTGGTCAGCGCGATTGCGTTTCTTGACGCCATCCCGTATCGGGCGCAGGGCGTCACGGTCCTGGCGGCACCGGCGTTCCATGCCTGGGGACTGGGCAACGTGACGATCGGCATGATTTTGCGATCGACGTTTGTGATGACGAGGCGCTTCGACCCAGCAGGGACGCTGGCTCTGGTCGAGGAGCACGGCGCGGACACCATCGCCGCCGTGCCGGTGATGTGCCAGCGGATGCTCGACGTCGAGGACACGCGAGACACATCGACGCTGCGGATCGTCGCGCTCTCCGGGTCGGCGCTGGCGCCGACGTTGGCCACCAAGTTCATGGATCGCTTCGGCGACGTCCTCTACAGCCTCTATGGGTCAACCGAGATCGCATACGTCAGCGTCGCCGGTCCGACTGATCTGCGTGAGGCGCCGACCACGGCAGGCAAGATCCTGCAGGGCGTCACCGTACGCGTCGTCGACGAAGACGACGAGGACGTGCCGAGTGGCGAGGTCGGTCGGATCTTCGCGGGCAGCGGAATGGCCTTCGAGGGCTACACGAGCGGCGAGGACAAAGCGCGGCTCGGCAAGCTCGCCTCGATCGGGGATCTGGGCCGGATCGGTGATGACGGTCGGCTCTACGTCGAAGGGCGCGACGACGACATGATCGTCTCCGGCGGCGAGAACGTCTTCCCCGCGGAGGTCGAGGACGTGTTGCACGGCCACCCTGATGTTGCCGACGTCGTGGTCATGGGCGTCGAGGATGAGAAGTTCGGTCAGGCACTCGTTGCTCACGTCGTACTCCGACCGGGCGCAAGCGCGACGGCGGACGAGCTACGCGCACACGTCAAGAAGCAGCTCGCCAACTACAAGGTGCCACGCGAGATCGAGTTCCACGACGAGCTGCCCCGCAACGAAACGGGCAAGGTGCTCAAGCGCGAACTGGCGTCCCCAGAAGAGTGACTCCCGCTTCTCTGAGCTGGGTGAGAGCGGACTCGACGGTGTCGGGAGCGACCCCGGCAGTGTGGTCGAGCAGCACGGTCGTGGCGAAGCCGGCCGCTGCCGCATCCTTCGCTGTGGCTCGCACGCAGTGGTCGGTCGCGATGCCGACGACATCCACTGCGTCGACCTCATGCGCCCGCAGCCAGTCGGTAAGTCCGACGCCGTCCGACCCGGTGCCCTCGAAGCCGCTGTAGGCAGCCTGGTAGGCACCCTTGTCGAAGATCGCGTCGACCCGTTGAGTGTCCAGTGCCGGGTGAAACTCGGCGCCGGGCGTGCCGACCACGCAGTGCGCGGGCCAGTGGTCGACATAGTCCGGCTCGGTCGAGAAGTGGTCGCCCGGATCGCGGTGCGCGTCGCGAGTGGCCACCACAACGGGGTAGTCGCTTGCCGCGAGCAGCGCGCTGATGCCTGCGGCGACGGCGGCGCCACCGGCGACGGCGAGCGAGCCGCCCTCACAGAAGTCGTTCTGCACGTCGACGACGATGAGCGCCTTGGTCATGAGGTGATTGTTTCCCAGATCGTGTCGATGGCCGGCTCGCCAGGGGAGAGCTTCATCGCGTGCGCAGGCAGCTCAGCGCACGACTCCCGGCAACGCGCGCGTGCGTCGGCGAGTGTTGGCTCCGCGACGATCACGCCGTCGCGCATCACGGTGTGCTGCAACGCCCGCTCGTCCGCCGCGGGCTCAGCCGGCGCCAGGCGCAGCACTTCGGCTGTGGCGGTGCCTCCGACGATGCGCCGCGATGCGATCTTTCGACCACCGGCCGATGCCTTGCCGGCGGAGCGCTTCTCGACGTCAACCCAGCTGCCGTCGTCGTCCTGCCGGGAGACCAGCTTGTAGACGAAGCCTGCGGTCGGAGCGCCACTGCCGGTCACCAGCGAGGTGCCGACGCCGTAGCCGTCGACAGGGGCGGACGCGAGCCCCGCTATCGCAAACTCGTCGAGATCGCTGGTCACGACGATTCGCGTGCTCGTCGCACCGAGTGAGTCGAGGAGTCTGCGGGCGTCGCGTGCCTGCGTGGGCAGATCGCCGGAGTCGAGCCGGATCGCAGCGAGCTCCGGCCCGGCGATCTCGATCGCGGCGCGGATGCCCGCCTCGACGTCGAAGGTGTCGACGAGCAGCGTGGTGTCGGTGCCGAGTGCGTCGACCTGCGCCCGGAAGGCCGCCCGCTCGTCGTCATGCACGAGCGTGAAGGCATGCGCCGCCGTACCGGTTGTCGGGATGCCCCAGCGCCGGCCGGCAGCGAGGTTGGACGTCGCGGTGAAGCCGCCGATGTACGCCGCGCGGGCGCTGGCGATCGCCGCGTGCTCGTGAGTGCGTCGTGAGCCCATCTCGATGCACGGCCGATTCTCGGCGACCGAGGTCATCCGGATTGCCGCGGTCGCGACGGCGCTGTCGTGGTTGAGGATCGACAGTGCAAGCGTCTCGAGCACCACGCATTCCGCGAAACCGCCCATGACAGTGAGGACGGGCGACCCGGGGAAATAGACCTCGCCTTCCCGATATGCGCCGATCGTTGCGGTGAAGCGGTAGTCGGCCAGCCAG
Organism: Mycobacteriales bacterium; assembly: GCA_036267875.1. GTDB lineage: Bacteria > Actinomycetota > Actinomycetes > JAFAQI01 > JAFAQI01 > DASZTV01. The sequence continues at coordinate 12,465 of DATAVE010000128.1, read as the reverse complement.
GCGCGCGTCGGCTCGCTGATCACGCCTCGCCCGGTCAGGAAGTCGAGCGTCCCGGCGTCGAAGGTGAAGTCCGGCACTGCTTGGATCAGTCGTCCGAGTCCGGCCACGACCGCATAGCGACGCCGACCGGGCAGCGACCGGGCAAACACCTCGAAGACGCACTGACGGTCCGCTGCGCCACTTCGAAGCGCGGCGTCGACCATCGTCAGCTCGTACTGGTCGGTGAGCAGCGCCGTACTGGTCATTCAACGATTTCAGCAGGCTGCGGTCGGCGGAGCATCAAGATGACGCCCAAGACGACAGCGAGGGTCGCGCCCGCCGAGCGAATCGTGAACGACTCGCTGAGGAAGATCGCGCCAAGGGCGACGGCGACGACCGGATTGACGAAGGCGTACGTCGTCACGAGCGACAGTCGTACGTTGCGCAGCAACCAGACGTACGCCGAATAGGCAACCATCGAGCCGGCGAGGACGAGATACGCGAACGCCAGCCAGCCGCGGTAGTTGATCGACCCAGCCTTCAGATCGGAAAACTCACCGGTGATGGCGGCCGTCACCAGGCATCCGATGCCGCCGCACAGCATCTCCATGCCGGTCGTGACGAGAGGCCGGCGTGCAGTTGGCGCGGTCTGTGACCACACCGAGCCGGCCGCCCAGCTGATCGCGGCGACGACAACTATCGCGACGCCTGAGGTGCTTGCGCGCCCGCTGCCGGATCCGATGACGAGGGCAGCGACGCCGGCGAAGCCGAGCACCAGCCCGGCGAAGTGAAAGCGTGTCACTCGCTCCCTGCCGACCGCGGCGGCAAACAACGCTGCCCAGATCGGCACGGTCGCCACGACGACGGCCGCAACGCCGGAAGGGATGCGCTTCTCCGCGACGCTGACAAGTCCGTTGCCGCCGAAGGGGAGCGCGAGCCCGATCACCGCGGCGGCGCCCCACTGCGTCCAGCCGAGTGGATCGGGCTGGCCGTCGGGGGCGGGCCTGCGAGCGGTGAACGCCAGCATGAGCAATCCGGCCAGGACGAAGCGCGTGCCGGCAAGGATCAGTGGCGGGATCGGCGCGCCATGGCTCGGGTGAACTGCGACGCGGATCGCGAGGTACGTCGAGCCCCAGAGGATGTACACCGCCCACAGGGCTAACCAGACCCGTCCGCTCGACGCCTGCTCAGCCATGAGTCGACCTTACGAAGCGCAACCAACCGGTTTCCGGACATCATGGGTGGATGACTGCGCCGACCGTTGAGCGCACCCGGAATCCGGAAGCGGACGAGACCGAGGACCCGGACCGTCCCTGGGTGACGATCGTCTGGAACGACCCGGTCAATCTGATGAGCTATGTCACCTGGGTCTTCCAGAAGCTCTTCGGCTACAGCTTGGACAAGGCAACCGCGCTGATGATGGACGTGCATCAGAAGGGCAAGGCGGCGGTGTCGAACGGCACCCGCGAGCAGATGGAGCATGACGTCGCTCGACTCCACGCAGCCGGCCTGTGGGCCACTCTGCAGCAAGACTGACCGGGCGGCAGGACCGATGGGCAAGGTACGCAGTCGCGGAGGCGTCGTACGGGTGGATCTCGAGGCCGCGGAGATCGTATTGCTGGCGAGTCTGGTCAGCCAGGTGCGAGAGCTGCTCGTCGAGGGACTGCCCGAGGCCGCGACAGGCGACTCGGCGGATCCGCTCGCCGCGATCGTCGGACTGCCCGCAGCGTCGGCGGAGCTCTCCGAAGATCCTGCACTGGCCCGGCTGCTGCCAGACGCCTACCGCGAGGACGACGACGCCGCCGCCGAGTACCGCCGGCTGATGGACGGCGACCTGCGGGTCCAGAAGGCGAGCGCACTGCAACGGGTGCTCGACGACCTCTCGAGCGCCGGCTCGCAGCATGGCGACGGTCAGCGGTTCGAGCTGCCGGAAGACGCCGTCACCCCGTGGCTCTACGCGCTGACCGACGTACGTCTCACTCTTGGAACGCGACTCGAGGTGTCGGAGGACTGGGAGGCCGATCTCGGCCGGCTCGATCCTGACTCACCGCAGTTCGCCGGCTTCGCGGTCTATGACTGGCTCAGCTGGTTGCAGAACGCGATCATCGAGTCGGCGGCGTAGTCAGTAATCTCGCCGGGGTGCTTCGGATCTCTCGCGCGCTCCACGACGCGATCGTCGACCACGCCCGCCGTGACCACCCGGATGAGGCGTGCGGCCTGCTCGCGGGCGCGATCGGCACGGACCTCCCGGAGCGGTTCATCCCGATGCTCAACGCGGCTCGCTCGCCGACGTTCTACGAGTACGACTCGATGGAACAGCTTCGGGTTTGGCGAGAGATGGACGATCGCGACGAGGAACCGGTGGTGATCTACCACTCGCACACCGCAACCGAGGCCTATCCGTCGCGTACCGACATCAACCTCGCCGGCGAGCCCGGCGCACACTACGTACTCGTGTCCACTCGCGACCCGGAAACGGCTGAGTTCCGCAGCTACCGGATCGTCGACGGCGAGGTCGCCGAGGAGCCGGTCGAGATCGTCGCCTAGCTCGGATAGGCGGGGCCGGAATCTGTCGTACCTCGATCTTGTTGGGAGAATGTGACCATGGCGATCGAAGCACGTATCCCGACGATCCTGCGCAACTACACCGGCGGGGAGAAGACGGTGACCGGTGAGGGCGCGACGTTGCAAGACCTGTTCGTCGACCTCGACTCCCGCCACGAGGGGCTGCGCGGCCGCTTGGTGTCCGAGGACGGCTCGCTGGCGCGCTTCGTGAACATCTATCTCAACGACGAAGACGTCCGATTCCTCGGCGGCGTGCAGACGCCACTGACCGATGGCGACGTCGTCACGATCCTGCCGGCCGTCGCAGGCGGCTGATCCGCCTCGGCGGGTTTCGACCTATGGCGCGTTACTCGTCGCTGCTCGACTCACTCGGGCACACCCCGCTGGTCGGGCTCCCGAATCTATCGCCGTCGGCCGACGTACGGCTGTGGGCGAAGCTCGAGGACCGCAACCCGACCGGCTCGATCAAGGACCGTCCCGCGTTCGCGATGGTCGAGCGTGCCGAAGCCGAGGGTCTGCTGACGCCCGGCTGCACCGTCCTCGAGCCGACAAGCGGCAACACGGGAATCTCGCTGGCGATGGTGTGCCGGCTCAAGGGCTACTCGCTGATCTGCGTGATGCCGGAGAACACGTCCATCGAGCGCCGTCAGCTGCTTGAGATGTACGGCGCGGAGATCCGGCTCTCGGCCGCCGCAGGTGGATCCAACGAGGCTGTCGCGGTCGCCAAGAAGCTTGCCGCGGAGCACCCGGACTGGGTGATGCTCTATCAGTACGGCAACCCGGCGAACGCTGACGCGCACTACACGACTACCGGCCCCGAGCTGCTCGCAGACCTGCCGGAGATTACCCACTTCGTCGCAGGCCTCGGGACGACCGGCACCTTGATGGGCGTCGGTCGGTTCCTGCGGGAGCGGGTGCCGGGGATCAGGGTCGTCGCTGCCGAGCCGCGGTACGGCGAGCTGGTCTATGGCCTGCGCAACATCGACGAGGGCTTTGTGCCGGAGCTCTATGACGCCTCGGTACTCGACACGCGGTTCTCGGTCGGGCCGGAGGACGCATTGCGGCGCACTCGTCAGCTGATCGACGCCGAAGGCATCTTCGCTGGGATCTCCACCGGTGCGATCCTGCATGCGGCACTCGGCCAGGCCGCCAAGGCGGTCAAGGCAGGCGAGCGAGCGGACATCGCGTTCGTCGTGGCCGACGGCGGCTGGAAGTACCTGTCGACCGGCGCCTACACCGGCACCCTCGAGGAGGCGACCGAACGGCTCGAGGGCCAGCTCTGGGCCTAGCCCGCCGATCTCGCCCGCGTGATTGCGCCGGCGACGATCTGCCGGTCGCTGATTGACGGGAACGTCGGTGTCGGTCCAAGCGAGGCACTGGTCTGTACGGCCGTCGCTGCCGGCATCACGTCGAGGAACAGCGCGGTGGAGCCGACTGTCACAAGCAGGCGCTGACTCGACGTGCTCAGACTCGATGATCTTTGGCTCCACACCGTTACGCCGTCCACTTGCCGGCGCCTCACTCGTGGGGCCGACGGCTGTGGTTGCGCCGTGCTGAACAGCGAGCCACGCACCTCGAGCGCGGTGAAGCGGCGTGCTTGGCGCGATGTCGCGAATCGTCGGACCGACTCGAGCAGGCCGGTGTTCTGCACCCATCGGGTGCCGTTCCACTTCTCCTGGGCGAGGTTGATCTCTGCGGAACTCCTGATGCCGAGGGGTGCGCCCGCTTGGGCGGAGTTGCTGAAAGCGCCCCTGGGTGGGCCCTCGGCGTACCAGTCGACTCCGAGATCGCTGGCGCGCAGCAACGGTGCGGTGACAGTTGAGGGTGCTGTTGGGAACGGCACCGCCCCGTCGGGAGCGAAGGGCATCGGCGGGTGGGTCGCGTCGCCGACCATCTGTCGCACGACCGCCGCGTCCTGTGCCTTCTCATGCTTGGCGCCGGCGGAAAAGCCGGCCGCCCAGTTGTACGCGCGTTCGGGTTGGTGGTGGAACGTTGCCGAAAGCGAGATCCCGGTGACGATCGCAATGAACGCAGCGATGATCTGGTAGCTGCGCGGGGTGTTAGGGAGCGGACTGCATCGCCGCATCCCGAGGCCACCGGCGCCCAACAGCGCGATCCCGATCAGGGCGATGGCCACCGCGGCAAGGTCGACCTGCCAGCCGCCGAACGGGAACAGGTCGGACGTGTCGTCGTGTCGGCTGGCGAACGCAACAAAGAACGTGGCGACACTCGCCAGCGAGAAGACGGCGACTGCGAGCGACACGACACTGCCAAGCAGGCGCGACACCATCGCGCGGCTAGGAAGCTCACCGCGGTCCATACCACGAGTGTGGCTCAGCCGTGACGCACGTCACAGGTCAGGCGTGAACCGCCGGTTGCGGCTACATTTCGCACGTGGATGCGCCCCTTGGGATCTTCGACAGTGGTGTCGGAGGGCTCACGGTGGCGCGCGCCGTACTCGACCAGATGCCGTCGGAGTCGATCGTCTACATCGGCGACACCGCGAACGGTCCGTACGGACCTCGACGCATTGCAGACGTACGCGCCCTCGCTCTGGAAGTGATGGACGGCCTCGTCGAGCGACACCAGGTCAAGCTGCTCGTCATTGCTTGCAACTCGGCCAGTGCGGCTTGTCTGCGCGACGCGCGCGAGCGCTACTCGATCCCGGTGGTCGAGGTGATCCAGCCCGCCGCGCGCCGAGCGGTTGCTGCCACGCGCAACGGGAAGATCGGGGTCATCGGCACCTCGGCCACCGTGGGCAGCAAGGCCTACGACGACGCGTTCGCGGCTGCGCCGCACATCGAGCTCACGAGCGCGTCGTGCCCGCAGTTCGTGGAGTTCGTCGAGCGTGGTGAGACGAACGGTCCCGAGCTGCTCGCTGTCGCGAAGGAGTACCTCGCACCGATCGTCGCCGCAGGCTGCGACACCTTGGTGTTGGGCTGCACGCACTATCCGCTGCTGACGGGCGTCATCTCCTACGTCGTCGGTGACGAGGTAACGCTCGTGTCGAGCGCCGAGGAGACCGCGAAGGACGTCTACCGGGAGCTCGCCCGTCGCGATGCGTTCCGCGGCGACGAGCTGCCACCGCCGCAGCACCGGTTTCTTGCGACCGGAGACCCGGAGCCTTTCGAGCGACTCGGCCGTCGTTTCCTCGGTCCCGAGGTTCGCGATGTCGCGACCGTGCAGACAGTCCGATGAAGCTGACCGTGATCGGGATGGCCGGGACGTTTCCCGGGCCCGCTTCGGGGTGTTCCTCCTACCTCGTCGAGCATGACGGCTTCCGTCTGCTGCTCGACATCGGCAACGGATCGACCGGTGCCCTCCAAGAGGCCTGCGGCCTGCTCGGTCCCGATGCCGTTGTCGTCAGCCATCTGCACGGCGACCACTACCTCGACCTCATCACCTATACCTACGCCCGGCGCTATCACCCGGATGGTCAGGCCGCGAAGCTCGACGTCTACGGTCCGTCGGCGATCCGTGAGTCGGTCGCGGCCGCGTATGTGCGCGACGCCACCGAGCTGCTCGACGAGGTCTACTCCTTCCATCCAGTCGAGGCTGACGGGGTGCAACAGATCGGGCCGTTCGAGGTCGACCTGCGCCGGGTCAACCATCCGGTAGAGACCTACGGGGCACGCGTAAGCGCGGGCGGACGGACACTGACCTACAGCGCCGACACAGGTGAGACGGACGTGCTCGTCGAGCTCGCTCGCGACGCTGATGTCTTCCTGTGCGAGGCCTCCTACCTCGCCGGCGATCCCAATCCGCCGGACATCCACCTCACCGGACTCGAAGCCGGAAAGTATGGCGCCCGCGCCGGTGCGAAGAAGCTGCTGCTCACCCACCTGGTGCCATGGGGGGACGCGGACCGTACTCTCAGCGAGGCCCAGGGTGAGTACGACGGCGAGCTCGAGCTCGCGTACCGCCTGGCCTCCTACGAAGTCTGACGAGAGGTAGTCGCTCGATGAGCAGCCGTCCTGACGGCAGGGCAGACGACGCCCTTCGACCGGTCACGATCACCCGCAGCTGGCTCGACCACGCCGAGGGCTCGGTGCTGGTGGAGTTCGGACTGACCCGGGTGCTGTGCGCCGCCTCGGTGACCGAGGGCGTCCCGCGCTGGCGAAAGGGATCCGGTCTCGGCTGGGTCACGGCTGAGTACGCGATGCTGCCTCGCTCGACCCACACCCGAAGCGACCGGGAGTCCGTGAAGGGCCGGATCGGCGGCCGGACCCACGAGATCTCGCGGCTGGTCGGACGCTCGCTTCGTGCCGCGATCGACTACAAGGCGCTCGGCGAGAACACGATCGTCATCGACTGCGACGTGCTGCAGGCCGACGGCGGCACTCGCACCGCAGCCATCACCGGTGCCTATGTCGCTCTGGCCGACGCGGTGTCGTGGCTGCGCGCACGCAATCTGCTCGCCGGCGAGCCGCTGGTCGGATCGGTTGCAGCGGTCAGCGTCGGCATCATCGACGGCGTACCGCGGCTCGATCTCTGCTACGACGAGGACGTCAAGGCGGAGACCGACATGAACGTCGTCTGCATGGGCGACGGCAAGTTCGTCGAGGTGCAGGGCACCGCCGAAGGTGCGCCGTTCGACCGCGACGAGCTCAACGCGCTGCTCGATCTTGCGGTGAAGGGGTGCGCCGACCTGACGGTAATGCAGGAGCAGGCTCTCTCCTCGTGAGTGCCAGGGTCGTCCTTGCCACCCGCAATCAGGGCAAGGTGGCCGAGCTTCGGCGGATCCTGTCGGCGTACGACGTCGAGCTCGTCGGCCTCGACGCGTTCCCCGACCTCGCCGACGTCGCCGAGACCGGCTCGACGTTCGTCGACAACGCTCTGCTGAAGGCCCGCGAGGTCAGCCGGGCGACCGGCCTGGTGGCGATCGCCGATGACAGCGGGCTGACCGTTGCGGCGCTGAACGGGATGCCTGGGATCCTCTCGGCACGGTGGGCCGGCCGTCACGGTGACGATGACGCCAACCTCGATCTCGTGCTGGCGCAGATCGCAGACCTTCCGGACGGTCGCCGGGGCGCCGCGTTCGTCTGTGCCGCTGCGGCGACGTCGCCCGATGGCCGGGAGGTCGTCGTCGAGGAGCGCATCGAGGGCGTGCTGTTGCGCGAGCGACGGGGCAGTGGCGGCCTCGGCTACGACCCGATCTTCCAGCCGTTCGGCGAGACGCTGACCACCGCAGAGATGACGCCGGCGCGCAAGGACGAGATCAGCCATCGCGGGAAGGCGTTCCGCGCTCTCGCGCCGCGGCTCGGGGAGCTGATCGGCTAACGCCTAGTCCGATTCGAGTTTCAAGACCTCGGGATGCGCCCGGAAGTACGCGATGGTCTGTTGGAGGCCCTCGAACAGCTCGACCTTGGGCTCCCACTCGAGCACCTTACGAGCGAGGCTGATGTCCGGCTGGCGAATCGTCGGGTCGTCCTCGGGTCGCGGGATGAACACGACCTCGCTGTCGGAGACGCACAGGTCGCGCACCGCCCAGGCCAGCTCGATCATGGAGACCTCGTGCGGGTTGCCGATGTTCATGGGGCCAGGGTGGCCCGACTGCAGCATGCGAATGACGCCCTCGACGAGGTCGTCGACATACTGGATCGATCGGGTCTGCGTGCCATCGCCCGCCACAGTCATGGGCTCGCCGCGAAGCGCCTGGCGCACGAAGTTCGGGATGGCGCGACCGTCGTTGGGTCGCATGCGAGGACCGTGCGTGTTGAAGATCCGGACGATCGCGGTGTCGACCTCGTGGAATCGGCGGTACGCCATCGTGAGTGCCTCAGCGAAGCGCTTGGCCTCGTCGTACACGCCTCGTGGCCCGACCGGGTTGACGTGACCCCAGTAGCTCTCGGGCTGGGGATGGACCTTCGGGTCGCCGTAGGTCTCAGAGGTCGACGCGATCAGGTAACGGGCGTTCTTCTCCTTCGCCAGGCCGAGCGCGTGCAAGGTGCCGATCGAGCCGACCTTCATCGTCTCGATGGGTAGCTGCAAGTAGTCGATCGGGGAGGCCGGCGATGCGAAGTGCAGCACGAAGTCGACCGGGCCCGGAACGTGGATGAACTCCGTGACGTCGACCTTGATCAGCCGGAACCCGGGCTGGCCGAGCAGGTGCTCGACGTTGCGGGGCGAGCCGGTCAGGAAGTTGTCGAGGCAGACCACCTCGTGGTCGTCGGCGAGTAGGCGTTCACACAGATGCGAGCCGAGAAAGCCTGCGCCTCCGGTAACCACCGCGCGACCCATACATTGAGACTCGGCAGGCATGGCGGGGGTACTTGAGACAATCGAGGCATCAGGGGTCGTAGCCCAACGGCAGAGGCACGTGCCTTAGGAGCACGCCAGTGCGGGTTCAAATCCCGCCGACCCCACTTTGACCGGCGCTGGCGCGTTAGCTGCTTTCGCCGCAGGCAGTCGCGCCGACCGCGGTGGCTGCAGCGGCGAGCTTGTCGGTCGAGAGGTTCTCGAGCTCGGTGAGGCCGGACTTGTCGGCGGCGTCCGCCTTCTCGCGGACGTCGTGCATCGCGGTCGAGAACGCCTTGCGATCGGTCAGGAAGGTGGTCCAGTCCGCGGCGATGTCGCTGGCCGGTTCGAGCGCCTCGAGCTTCGTGGTCGTGCTGGCGATGATCGGGTCGATCTGGTCGAAGTACGCCGCAGCCTGCTTCGGGTCGTTGATGTCCTTCGGCTGCGGAACGGCCTTGCCCTGGGTCACCTCGGCGGTGCAGATCGCGTTGGCCTGGGTATCGAGCTGTGCCTTCGACAGTGTTGACGAGCTGCTGCCACCGCCGCCACTGCTGCCTCCGCTACAGCCGGCGAGCACGACCGCGGCCACGGCGCAGGTCGCGGTGGTGAGCACAGACGAACGGAAAGCGTGCATAGCTGACTCCCCAAGTGACGCCTTGCGGCGGTTTCGACGACCGATCCGAGCCGAACCTTACTTGTCGGTTGTGGCAGGAAGATGACGGGGGCTCTGTCTATCGCTTGACAGGAATATAACTATCCGGGCATGTTAAGCGCATGTCGTTTGCCGTTCTCGCGGAGCCCGCTCGGCGTCAGATTCTCGACCTGCTGCGTGAGCGTGAGCGCTCGGTGGGTGAGCTCGTGCGGGACCTCAGGCTGTCCCAACCGGGCGTGTCCAAGCACCTGCGGGTGCTCCGCGACGCCGGGCTTGTCTCCGCGCGCGTCGATGCGCAACGCCGGGTCTACCGGGTGCAGCCCGAGGCGCTCGAGGAGATCGACGCCTGGCTCGCGCCGTACCGGCGGATGTGGACCGAGAGCCTGGCCGCTCTCGACGCCCACCTGGCGGCCATCGACGAGGGGCGGCGGGGATGAGGACGGACGGTGAGCTGGCGCGCGATGGCGACGCCTTCGTGCTGCGCTTCGAGCGAGACCTCCCGCATCCGATCGAGCAGGTCTGGCAGACGATCACCGAGCCGAAGGGACTCGAGGCGTGGTTTCCGGCGACCGTCTCGCTCGAGCTCCGGGTGGGCGGTCAGGTCGCCTTCGCAAACGATCCCGACTTCGACGTCGACCCGGAGCTGCTGGCGTTCTCCGGTGAGGTGAAGGAGCTCGATCCGCAGCGGTGCTTCGCCTTCACGTGGGGCACCGACCTGCTGCGATTCGAGCTCGTTCCCACCGACGACGGGTGCCGGCTGGTGTTTACCCACCGGCTCGCGCATCGGGCGATGGTGAACCGTACGGTCGCGGGTTGGTCGGTGTGTCTGGATGGGCTGTCTTCATCGCTTGGCGACGAGGAGGCCACCCCGGGCTGGCGGGCCTACTACGACCACTACGCCGCGGCCTTCGGCGATGGCGGCTGGGTCGAGCGTGACGGGGAGTCGACGATCGTGCGGTTCGAGCGGTTGATGCCGGCGTGCGCCGAAACGGTGCGATCAACGCTGGCGGTCGGTGCGCCTGAGCTGGATCCGAATCCCGGTGGCGAGGTGAAGTGGCAACTGATCCCGATCGGCGAGACCAGCCTGTTGCTGCTCACTCACACGATCACACGAGAGATCGACGAGGACGCAGTTGTCGATTCCTGGGACCGGCAGCTGAAGGGGTTGTCTGCTGCGCTCGCGTGAGATGACATCGTGGAGCGGTGAGCGCCGCCCTTCCTGACATCGATGTCGCTGTCGTCGGTGGTGGTCCGGCCGGGCTTGCGGCCGCAGCGGAGGCGGCGCGTGGTGGCTTGCACACGGTGGTGTTCGAGCGAGGACACGCAATCGGTGAGCCCGTGCGTACGAGCGGCGGGAGCTTCGTCAAGCCGCTGCAGGCCCTCGGCGTACCGAAGCGGTGTTACCACCCGATCCACCGAATCCGGGTGATCGGTCCTACGACCTCGGCGACGAAGTCCTACCGGCGCGCGGTGGGCTGCGTCATCGATGTACGCGGGACCTACCAATGGCTGGCGCAGCAGGCGATCGAGGCGGGGGCCGAGATCCGGCTCAAGGCGCACGTCGAGGGCATGGCGTCCACGGGACGTGGCATCGCCGTGAGGGACCCGTTCCGCGGCCGATACGACCTTGCTGCCCGTGTCGTCGTCGATGCGAGTGGCCACACTGGCTTCCTTGCCCGTGAGGCCGGCCTTCGGCCGGCGAACGACCGCAGCGCTGTCGGGATGGAGCTCGAGCTGCACGCGCCGGGCTACGACCAGGACGAGGTCGTGTTCTGGCTGGGCGATGACGTCGCGCCGGGCGGGTATGGCTGGGCCTTTCCATGCGGCGACGGTCGGGTCCGCCTCGGCGTCGGGGTCGTTCGTCCGGATAGCGACGCCGAGCCGCGCGTGCTGCTGGAGCGGCTGCGCGTGGCGTTCGCGCCGCTCGCCGGTGCTTCGACCGGAGCGACCTCGAGTCCCCTTGAGATGCACAGCGGGCTGATGCCGGTGCTCGCTCCTGACGCGGCGACGCTGGTCGGGGATGGCCTCGTGGTGACGGGCGACGCCGCTGGTCAGGGATCGACGCTGCTCGGCGAGGGAATCCGCTACGCGATCTTGGCAGGCCGCACCGCCGGTAAGGCCATCGTCGGTGCCGGTGGTGACTACTCGCCGCGGGGAATGGCGTCCTACCCGAAGCAATGGCGCAAGCAGATGGGACGCAACCTCAAGGTCTCCTACGCGATCAACGAGCGGATCTGTCGCTTCGGGGATGCCGACTGGGACCGGGTGATCCGGCGCATGGACGCGCTCACCCCTGGACAGGCCGCAGCAGTCTTCGCCAGCGAGTTCAGCGCGAAGTGGGCCGCGTCGGTGCTCTGGACCGACCCATCGCTGGTCCGATCAGTCGCACGGAACCTCAGGAAGTAAGGCTCAAGTCCCGGAGCAGCTTGGCGACGTGGCCGGTTGCCTTCACGTTGTAGAAGGCGTCGGCGATCTTGCCCTTTGGGTCGACGACGAAGGTCGAGCGGATGACGCCGGTGACCTTCTTGCCGTACATCGTCTTCTCGCCGAACGCCTCGTAGGCCTGCATGGTCGCGCGGTCTGGATCTGAAAGCAGCGGGAAGTTGACCGAGTCGCGATCGCGGAACTTCGCAAGCTTCTCCGGCTTGTCGGGTGAGATCCCGACGACCGCGTAGCCAGCCGACTTGAGAGAAGAGAGGCTGTCGCGGAAGTCGCAGGCCTGTGTCGTGCAGCCCGGCGTCATCGCTGCCGGGTAGAAGTAGACGACCACCTTCTGGCCGCGCAGGCTCTTGAGACTGACGGCGTTGCCGTCGGCGTCGGGGAGGGCAAATTCGGGGGCCTTGTCGCCGGCCTGCAAGCGCGTCATGCCGCCACGCTACCGATCCAGCCCGTCGCCGCGGCAACGGCTAGGCTCGTCCAACCGGGCCGAGGCAGGCCCGCGATCGAGGGGAGAGCCGGTGGCCGGCGAGCGCAGTGCGGACGACATCCAACGCGACATCGAGAAGTCCCGCGCGGCCCTGGCGAGCGCGGTC